>CALBET010000933.1 GCA_937888665.1 uncultured Acidobacteriota bacterium | reverse complement strand
CACCCTGACCAGTACATCGTGCGGTTGTCGGCGGCCGCCCGGCGAGAGTCGTACGAGCGCTAGTCCCCTCCTGAGGAAACGTCGGAGTTCTGCCATTCCGGCGGCCCCCTGGTCGCCGAGTGGCGTACGGCTTGAGCCGTGCGATCGCAGGCCTAAAGGCCTGCGCCACAGGATCTCTTTGCCCTTCCGAGGCTTCACGCCACAGCGTGTGGACAGCGGCTGGGGCCGACGGCGCGCCTCACCCGGCCGCGGCGTGAACCTGTTGAATTTCTAGCAACTGCCGATCGAGCTCGTCGCGGAGCGTGTCGAGCAAGTCGAGGTGGTCGTTGGGCACGTCGTTGCGCGCGCGTTTCAGTTGCCGCAAGCTCGGCAGCTTCACCAGCGCGTGGCATGGCACGCCAGCCGCGATCAACTGGAGGCCGCGATGATACGTGCTCAGGATGAGGGCCCCGAGCAGGATCTGTTTCTCCGGGCTGCAGAACGTGTCGATCGGGTCGAGCGCATTCTGCTGCAGGAACCCTTCCTTGACGACACCGGCCGAGAAGTAGGTCCACTGCTGCCGGTCGGACAGCGCCGCAGGACCGACGATCGACGCAATCCGCTGCAGTTCGTCCGCTTCCCGAAGCAGACCGAGCGTGCTGTGCGGTAGCCAGGACCACTGCTCGAGCACCTGCGATTCCTGCGCGCCCTCCTGGAGGAGCCGCAACATGCCCGTGCGGGCCGCGCCCCAGCTGTCGCGATACGTCTCCTCCCACCACGCCGAGATCGGTTCGGTGTATCCGCTGAAGCTCTCCTCCCAGTCGACCGCCGGGTAGTGTCGCGCGTCGGCCAGTGGCTTGCTCAGGGCCCAGAACGTGCCGACGACCGCCTGGCTATGGTGCGTGACCGGCTCCGAGAAGTCGCCGCCGGGCGGCGAGACCGACCCAATCGCCGTGACCGACCCCTCGTCGCCGCCGAGCGTCCGCACGTGCCCGGCCCGCTCGTAGAAGGCCGCCAGTCGCGAGCCGAGATACGCCGGATACCCCTCCTCGGCCGGCAGCTCTTCCAGCCGACCGGCCACCTCGCGGAGCGCCTCGGCCCAGCGCGACGTGCTGTCGGCGATCAGCGCCACGTGGTACCCCTGATCCCGGAAGTACTCGCCGATGGTGATCCCGGTATAGATACTCGCCTCGCGCGCCGTCACCGGCATGTTCGAGGTGTTGGCGATCAGGACGCTCCGTTCCAGTAGCGGACGGCCGGTGCGGGGGTCCCTCAGCTCGGCGAACTGCTGAAGCAGGTCGACCATCTCGTTGCCACGCTCGCCGCACCCCACGAAGACAATGACCTGGGCGTCGCACCACCGCGCCACCTGATGCTGCACGATCGTCTTGCCCGCGCCGAACGGCCCTGGCACGGCCGCCGCCCCGCCCTTGGCCAGCGGGAACAACGTGTCAAGCACGCGCTGACCGGTAATCAGCGGTACCCGCGGGAGATAACGCTCCTTGGACGGTCGCTGGGTCCGGACCGGCCACCGATGGCAGAGGCGAAGCGGGCTGGTGGTGCCGTCGTCGTGGCGCACGCGCGCCACCAACTGGTCGACGTCGTACTCGCCGGCCGGCACCGTGTCGATCAGCTCGCCGCCCACACCGGGCGGCACCAGCACCCGGTGCTCGACGAGCGCGGTCTCCTGCAGGGTGCCGAGGACCTCGCCGCCCTCGACGCGTGTCCCCGCGGCGAGGCGTGGCACGAACGACCAGCGACGGGTACGGCTCAGCGCCGGAGGGGCGACACCCCGCTGAATGCGCGCCCCGGTCTCAAGGCGGATGGTCTCGAGCGGTCGCTGGATTCCATCGAAGACCTGGCCGAGCAAACCCGGGCCGAGTTCGACCGAGAGCAAGGTTCCCTGGCTCTCGACCGAGTCGCCGGGCCGCACCAGCTCCGTCGTTTCATACATCTGACACGTGGCGAGATCGTCGTCCAGGCGGATAATTTCGCCCACGACCCGGTCGCGCCCAACCGTGACCTGACCGCCCATGACCGCCCCGCGCAGACGGGCGGTGACCAGCGGGCCAACGACCCGAAGCACCGTACCGCGTTCAACCGAGTCCGTGGCCATGACCCTGCTCACCGGATGCGCTTGAGCTGGAAGAGATAGCTGCGTTCCTGCTCGTCCAGGCTGTCCTCGATCTGTCGGATCGTGGCGTCGTGCGCCGGAATGAGGTGGTCGCGGAGAATCCGCACCTGGCGGCTCGTCTTCTCAAGTGCGCGGGTCAGTGACCGCAGCGTCTCCTCCGCCCCCGCCAGACGCGCCAGCGACCCGGCGGCGTCCCGCAGCGAGACGATCGTCTGGTCAAGCTCCGCCGTGCTGCCGAGCAGACCGAAGCGCGGCCGGAGCGGCACAGATTCGACCACCACGTCGTACGTCGTGACCCCGGCCACCGGCCGGCGGTCGACACGGACGGACAGCATCGGTGACATGCCGCCGACGATCTGACGCAACTCGTCCGTGGTGCTCCGCATTCGGGTCCGCCCGAACGACGCATAGGCGGCGGTCAGGGAGGCGAATGCCTCGTGGTGCTCGCGCTGCCACTGTGGCAACAGCTCCAGTGACTGCCGGGCCAGGAGACGACGCTTCCGTTCGAGGAGGTCGGCGGCGCCAACGAGCGTCCGACGGTGCTTCCGTAGCCGCAACAGCACGCTGCGGGTCGCCGGAACGCGAAGCCGATCACCCATCGCTCGCCTGCCGATCGCGCCGCCCATAGGCGGCCACCTGCTCGTCGGTGACCCGGGTCAGTTCGTCGTCGGGCAGCATCCGCAGCAGCGACCATCCGAGATCCAGCGACTCCATCACTGACCGTTCCTCGGAAAATCTCTGCGCGATGAACCGCGTCTCGAACCGGTCCGCGAATCGCAAGTACAGCGTGTCCACATGGGCGAGCTCCGCCTCACCCACGACCGTCGCCAGGTCTCGCACCCGCCGCCCCTCGGCGTAGGCCGCATACAGCTGGTTGGCCAGGTTCGCGTGGTCGTCGCGGGTGCGCCCGGGCCCGATCCCGTCCTTCATCAACCGCGAGAGCGAAGGCAAGACGTCGACCGGCGGCACGACGCCGCGGCCGTGGAGCTCGCGCGACAGCATGATCTGGCCTTCGGTGATGTAGCCGGTCAGATCGGGGACCGGATGGGTGATGTCGTCGTTCGGGAGCGTGACCACCGGGATGAGCGTGACCGAACCGCTGCGGCCCCGTATGCGCCCCGCCCGTTCGTAGATCTCGGCCAGGTCGCTGTACAGATATCCGGGGTAGCCCTTGCGGGCCGGGACCTCGTCGCGCGCGGTGGCAATTTCGCGCAGCGCCGACGCGTAGTTGGTCATGTCGGTCAGGATGACCAGCACGTGGTAGTCCTGCTCGAACGCCAGATACTCGGCCGCGGTCAAGCCGGCGCGTGGGGCCGCCAGCCGTGCCATCGGCGGATCGTCGGCCAGGTTGAGGAACATCGACACCCGTTCCATGACCCCTTCGTCGCGGAAGACGTCACTGAAGAACCTGGCGTCGGTATGGCTGATGCCCATGCCGACGAAGATGACGGCGAACGGCGCGTCGGCCTCGAGCAATCGCGCCTGGCGCAGGATCTGGCTCAGCAGACGCTGGTGGGGCAGGCCGGCGCCGGTGAAGATTGGCAGCTTCTGGCCACGCACCAGGCTGTTGAGCAGGTCGATCGAAGAGATGCCGGTCTGGATGAACTCACGCGGGTACTCCCGCGCCACCGGGTTGATCGGGAGCCCGCGGAGCGGGTCGCGTCGATGACCGAGAATCGGCGCCCCCCCGTCCCGTGGGCGTCCAAGGCCGTCGAACACCCGGCCCAGCAGCGCCTCGCTGACCACCATGTCGGGCACGTGGCCGAGAAACCGCACACCCGTCGTCTCGCGGGCCAGCCCGCGCGTGCCCTCGAACACCTGCACGACGACTTCGCGGTCCGAGGTCGCCAGCGTCTGGCCGACGCGTGTCGTTCCGTCGCCGGACGAAATCTCCGCTTCTTCGTCGAACCCGACCCCCCGCGCGCCGCGCACCGTCACCAGGTTGCTCCCGAAGTCGAGCGTGTTGCGCCACTCAATCTCGCTCATGGGGTCTGCGCACCCTCCGGATCCCCGCCGAACAGGATGTCGGCGGCGGCCAGCTGCAACTCGGTGGCGCGCCGAGACCGCCGCCGGGCGAGCGTCTGGTCGCAGACGATGTTGCCATCCGGGGTGCCGACCACGAGCCCGTCCGGCAGGTCCTCCTCGACCCACTCAGCCGCGTCGGTGCCGAGCGCGCCGCGCAGCCGCTCAAGATCCGCCGCGTTCGCCCGCACGACGACCGGACCGGCCGGCAGCTGGGCGCGGGCCTGCTCGAACCAGCGCACCAGGGCGGCGGCGTAGCGCTCCGGTTCACGCTCGCGCGTCCGGGTCATCGCCTGCGCGGCCTCATCGAGCACCGCGGTCAGCTGCGACCACTGTGCGGCGGTCAGGCGCGCTTGGCCGTCCAGTCGCGCATTCTGCAGTTCGCGCTGCGCGTGCCGGCTCAGGTGGGCCCGTTCCTCTTCCAGTGCCTGCCGGAGCGTGGACTCGACCCGGGCGTCGGCGTCGGCGACCAGTTGTCGCGCGTACTCGGTCGACGCGCGGAGCGACTCGTGACCGGCCGTCTCCGCCAGCCGACGGACCCGGTCCGACAGCGCCGCCACCCGGTCGCCCGTGTCGGCCCTCACACCGGCGCCGACGTCCGTGGCCTGGGCGGGCTGGGCGATCTGACGACTCACGCCGCCCCTCCCACGACGGCCTGGACCCGTCGGCGAAACTGGGTGACATCGGGCACCGGATCGCCGGGACCGGGCACATCCTGGACCAGACACCCCCATCGCCCCCGTAGCTCATCGAGCCGCGCGTCCGAGAGGCTGGCCGCCAGGGTGGTCTGTACGAACAGGAGCCTGGCGCCGTGCTCGCGCGCGAGGACGGTCAGCAACGCGCCGAGGTCCTGACCGGGCTCCGGCACGCGGCCCGGAATGCCGATGACCTCGAACGCGCCGACCATTGCCGCGTCGCCCACGGCCTGGACGTTCATCCGACCCGCCCCAGGATCAGGATGCTGATGATCAGGCCATAGATCGCCAGCCCTTCGGCCAGACCGATGAAGACCAGCGTCCGACCGAACAGCTCCGGCTTCTCAGCAATGGCGCCAAGCGCCGCCGCGCCGACCACCCCGACGGCCTGGCCCGCTCCCAGCACCGAGAGGCCGGTGGCGAGCGCCACGCCGAGCAGGGCAAGGCCGTCGCCGACGCTGAGGGCCGAGAGCAGGGTGTCGTCGACCGCCGCGTCAGTCGACGGCTGGGCCGCGACCGAGTCGAACGCGATGAAGACGACGCCACCAAAGACGACGCAGAAGACCAGCAGGTGCAGCGCGACCGCCTGACGCAGCCGTCGTCGCGCCGGTCCCCGGCGACCGAATCGACCACGTGCCGCCCAGCCTGCGAGCGCCAGCGTCGCGGGAAGCAGCACCGTCGCCGTCAGCAGCAATGTCCAGATCATCGGCTCGATATCCTTAGATTAGGGTCCTTACGCCGTCGTGGCCGGAAAACGGAGCGGTCGGTACGGTCGACCGTCGCCCCGATAGTAGCGTGTCAATCCCTCGTAGAACTGAAGCCGGATCGTCTGGATCGCGACGACCAAGATATGCAGCCCGAGCATGACGGCGGACGCGACCAGCAGGAAGGTCAAGCGGAACACCCACCCGACCGGTGTCGGCGGGATCGTCTCCATCACCAGGAACAGCGCCGCCGACACGGCGGCGTGCGACAGCGCGAAGGCCGCCAGCCGGAGAAACGACAGCGTGTTGGTGAGCAGCGACAGCAGCAGGTGGAAGTACTCGCTGGCCAGATCCGTCAGCATCGATCGACCGTGCGCCCGGATCTCCAGTGCGGCGTGGGCGGCGGCGACGGCCAGTCCCCCGAGCACGAGGCTGGTGGCCGCCCACGACACGCCCTGCTGAAGGTAGAGCCCGCGGGACGCCAGCACGGCGCCAAGGTAGAACACCGCGCCGGCGCCACCTTGCAGCCCCATCAACGCCTCCCGGCCGCGGTCCTGGCGCAGCAGCGTCGCGGCCTTGAGCACGAACGTCGTCAAGATGAAGGCGACACCGCCCCAGAGCGCCATCTCCAGCAGACGGAACGGCTCCTCGACTGGACGAAGCCACAAGGCGGGTATCCAGTGCTCGACGCCGAACACGCTGCCATACAACAGCCCGAACAGGAACGACGCCAGGCTGCAGCTGACCGCCACCGGTCTCCACTGTCCAAGACGGCGCCGGGTCGCCACGGCGGCCACAAGCAGCACGAGTCCGTATCCCGCGTCACCGAACATCATGCCGAAGAAGAGCGGCGTCGTGATGGCAATCACCAACGCGGGGTTGATCTCGTCGTAGCCGGGCGACCCGTAGAGCGCGATCAGACTGGCGGCCGGCCGAAGCATCCGGGGCACGGCCACCTCGCTGGGCGGCGACCCGGCAGCGGTGGCTGGCTCGTGGACCAGCGCGACCGGACCTGGCACGTCACGCCGCAATGCCCCCTCGAGGTCGGCGAGCCGCTCCCTGACGACCCATCCGCTTAGGAACGCGACCGGCGCCCGCCCCTCCATCACGCCGTCGCATTCGGCGAACACGGCGGCCCGCGCCAGCACCCCGGCAGCGTCGCGCACGAGCGCCCCGTGATCGTGTTGCAACTGTTGCTCTTCGGACTGCACCTGCCCGAGTTTCACCGCCAGCGCCGCCTGTTCCTCGGCGATCTCCGTTCGCACGGTGTCCGTGTTTCCCGAGAGCTCGGCCGCCGCTGGCCCGAGCGGTTCGAAGTGGGCCTTGGTCAGCAGCCCGTCCAGGTCGGCGGTGATACCGCCGGTCCCGACCACCATGACGTGCGCACGATCGTGACGGGTGCCCAGCTCCAGCACGACGTCGTCGCCCAGTTGCGCGCTCGTGCGAAGCCGGTCGAGGTTGGCCACCGGCACCATCCCGAACCGCAGGTGCAAGAAGCGCAGGGCGGTCAGCGCCTGCACGTCGAGTCCCAGGTCGGCCAGCGCCCGCACCGAGTCGTCGAAGTGCTCCAGCTCGAGCCGCCGCGTCTCGAGCTGTTTGCGTCGTTCCGCCACCGCGTCGACACGGCCGACCAGCGCCTCGAGGGCGTCGGCGAGCTGCCGCATCGACGCCGCGGTCGGCACCGCCGCGGTGGCGAGGTCGAGCGGGGCTTCGCCTGACAGCTGCCAGCGCTGCGCGAGCCATTCATAGTGCGAGCGAAGACGGTGGTAGCCCTCACGGAACTCGTCCGGGAAGTACGGCGTCAGATAGTCCTTCAACTCGGTTGGGCTTCGCTCGATCTGGCAGGCCCCAAGCCTGGCCAGGACCGACACGACGGCAGGCCCGTCCGAGGCGAGGAAGAACATGCCGGTCTTGACCATCGGCGCCGGTAGCACCATCCGGCGGACGACTCGACCCAGCGCAGTCCAGACCATGATTGTCAGTGGCTCCCGGCGCCAGTCAGCTGTTGCCGGATGCGTACGGTGTCGATGCCGAGGGCGGTGCCCTCGACCAACGCCACCAGATCGCGGACGTCCACCACCTTCAGCAGCAGGAGGGCCAGCGCCTCGCCAAGCGTGAAGGTCGCCTGGCTGAGCAGTCGCCGCGCCTGGCGCGCCCGATATCGCCACAGCGCGACCTCGACTTCCCAGATTGACGCACATGGCGCCAGCACATCCCGCAACGGCCTGTACGCGAGCCGCGCGGTGACCGCCGCCTGCGAGTCCTCGCGCACCAGACGCTGCAGCTCGGTGTCGCTGACATGGCCGGTGACCGGTAACAGCAAATAGTAGGTTTCCGCCGGAGACAGTCGATAGTTCAGGCGGTAGCGCAGGAGCCAGAGCAGGTTGACCTGGTCGACTTCCAGCCGCAGGAGCGTCGCGACCGGCTCCCGATCGGCCGCATCGAGCCGGTCGAGCGCGTGCCAGACCTCGGCGTAGTACAGCCGGTCGAGCGCGGCATCCAGACCGAACAACGTCGGGTCGCGTTCGTACAACCGGCGCGCCGACTGCACCCAGTGACGAAGCGGCGTCGCTTCCAGCAACTCGAAGGCCGCGTCGAGGCTCCCACAGCGGAGCAGCCGCTCGGTCGGCAACCGGTCATCCGCATCCGCGTCAATCAGCACCGCGCGGATGTCGTCCGCCGATCGCCCAATCGCCTTGCCGCGCAGGATCGCTCTGAGGTTGCGGAGCACGTCGCGCCGCGCCCAGGCTCGAAAGAACCGCGCTCCATCCGAGGGAGTCGACCGTACCACCTTGCCCGCCACGGTACGTGACGTCTGTTTCAACGCGCGCAGCATGCCCTCATGCGTCGACCGCACCGCGTCGGCGTAGCCGGTGGTCGACTCAAGCACGCGCCGCTGTTCGGCCGCCGAGCCGCAGTCGAGCAGCTGCTGCCACTGCCGCTCGGTCAGCAAACCGGCTTTCAGTGCGCCCAGCCGAGCGTGGAGGAAGGCGTATTTGCCGTATCGTAAGGCCATCTAGTCGCCGGCCCGGTCGTCTTTCCCAGCCCGTGCCTCCGACGCGGGTAGCTCATCCAGCAACCTCGCAACGAGCTGCCGCAGCGCCTCCGGCCGGTGCTGCTCCACCTGCGCCCGGCACCGCGCGATCGCCTCCTCGCTCGTCCGGGTCACGGCCCGAAGCTCGGCGTCGGTGGTGGCGCCGGCGTCCGCTCTGAGCGCGTCGAGACGGTGCGCGAGATCGTCCCGCGCCCGCTCCGCGATCTGCCGGCTCTGGGCTTCGGCCTCCGCCACGAGCCGCGCGCCCGCGGCTTCCTGCGTCGCGGCCTCGCGGCGACCCGCTTCCTCGGCGCGCAGCAGCTGTTCGAGGACCTCTTTCATCGATGATCTCCTATCAGCTATGGCTGGCGTCGTCAGCCCGGCGGCAGCCGTCGATCGAGCTCGCGCACCTTGAAGTACAGCGCGACGACAAACAGCAGTATGAGGCCGACCGAGACCGCCAGGCCGAGCCGGCGATACCGGAGTTCCACCATAGCCGCCAAACCCGCTCGGTCGATCGCGGCCAGTTGCGCCAACCCCTCGTCGACGACCTGCGTGACGGCCGCCGGGTCGAAGGTGTGAACCTCGGTCCTGGCCAGCGTGAGTTGATTGCGCGCCTCGCGGAGCGCCACTTCCTGTTCACTCATCTCCATGCCGGCGGTGCGGGCCCGCTCGACCAGACTCCCGGTTTGCGCAAGGGCCGCCTTCAGCCCCTCGATGGACGCGCTCATGGTGCGCGCAACCGCCAGCCCGGTCTCCCCTTCACCATGGCAGCCGTCGCACGTGGACGACCCGGGCGCCAGCATGGCGTCGTCGGCGGCCTTGATCGCATGATGGTCATGGCACTGGGCGCACCCCTGTTCGAAGATGAAGGCATGTGTTGACTGCTCGTAGCGCGCGGCAAAGGCCGCATGACAGGTGCCGCACACGTTCACGACCGCGTCGACACCAGGGGGCGTGGCACCGTGGCTGCCGTGGCAATCGTTGCACGTGGGGGCCGACAGATCGTTGCCGACCGTGAGCGCCTCGAAGTGGGCGCTCGTCTCGTAGGCGGCCAGCTGATCGGTCGGAAAGGGGACCCCGCCGAGGTCATGCCCGGCCATGTGGCTCGGATCCGTATGACACGCCCCGCAGGTGTCGGCGACGCGGAGCGGAAAGACCGGTGACTGTGCGTCGCTCACGCGTCGGATACCGTGGGGCCCGTGACAGCTGGTGCAGGTCGCCACGCTCGTGTCTCCCTCCGCGAGGCGCCGGCCATGACCACTGACGGCATACTCCGCCGCCTGGTCGACCCGTTGCGTTGGCGCGAATCGGCGCATGAAGTCGGCGTCGCCGTGACAGCGAGCGCAGGTCTCCACGACGGCCGGTCCGGTTGGCACCCCGCGGTAGCCGGTCGCCGGATCCTTCGCGGCCGCCCGGTCGCTGGTCGCCGGATCGCCCCCATGACAATCGACGCAGCTGAAACCACTGGCGGCGTGGATGTCATCCGCGAACAGCTGGGCGGGCGCCGCCAGCGGCTCGGCCAGGTCGGCGTGGCAGGCGACGCATCCATCCGCCGACGGGGCAGGCTGGGCCAGCAGCGGCCGCACCGGCGCCCAGATCAGGACCGCGAGCGTCATCGTCTGCACGATTCGGGTCATCTGTGCTCGGTCCATCGGTTCAGTGGCTGATGTACCCGGCGACCGTCATCGACACAAACCACGCCAATCCGCTCCAGGCCACCGCCGTGAACACCCGGCTGGGATGTCCCCGCGACGCCGCCCTGTCGACGAACGGCAGAACCAGCAGAAGCGTGGCCGCCACCCCGACCAGCAGCACGCCGACGGTTTCACCTTCGAACCCGAGCACCCGGGTCGGCAGCACGCGCAGCGTCTGGAACATCGCCACGAAATACCACTCCGGTCGGATACCCGGCGGGACCGGCGCAAACGGATCCGCCTTCACCCCGAGTTCCCACGGGTAGAACGCGGCCAGCGCGACCAGCCCGGCCAGGGCGATGAACCAGGCCATGACATCCCGCAGGACGTAGTTGGGGAAGAAGGGCATCTGCGGCACCCGTTCCCCCGGGCGCAGATGGCGCTCCACCGACGGCGGGACGCTCATGCCCTGGCGCTGAATCAGCAGGAGATGGACGGCGAGCAGCAGCGTCGTCACGGCCGGCAGCACCGCCACATGCAAGCCGTAGAACCGAGACAGTGTCGCCCCCGTCACCTCGTCGCCGCCACGCAGGAACCGGAGCAGCGCCTCGCCGATGATCGGGACGGCTCCGGCCATACCGGTCCCGACCCGGGTGGCAAAGAACGCAAGTTCGTTCCATGGCAGCAGATAGCCGCTGAACCCGAACGCCAGCATGAGAAACAGCAGCAGGACACCGGTAACCCAGGTCAGCTCACGTGGCGTACGATACGCCCTCAGCAGAAACGTGCTGACGAGGTGCGCGAAGACGGCGGCCATCAACAGGTTGGCCGACCAGGCGTGGACGTTCCGGACAAGCCAGCCGAACTCCACCTGCGCGGCGATGAACTGAACGCTCTCGTAGGCCTCTTCGGCGCCCGGCCGGTAGTACAGCAGAAGCAGGATGCCGCTGACCACCTGCACGACGAACAGGAACAGCGTCACG
>CALBET010000932.1 GCA_937888665.1 uncultured Acidobacteriota bacterium | reverse complement strand
GATCCAGAACAAAACGATTGCCGTAGTCGGTGTGACCGGTGCGCAGGGTCACCCGGCGGGCGGGTTCGCCGCGCGGGCAATGACACGGAACGCCGGATCGGAGAAGGCCAAAGCGCTGGCGGCCACCGGGGTGGTTGTGCGGCACCACGGGCTGCTAGAACACCCCTGGCACGACGCGCCATCGCACCCGGCTTCGATACTGCGCATAGGCGGGGTCGTGCAGTAGCGTGTCCTCCTCGTAGGCGGACCTGACGAGGAGGGCGACATCGGCCGTCGCTAGGGCCGCCACGTTCCACCAACTCGGGTTGGCGGCGAGAAAGGCGCCGTGGGTGAACAGATACCCGAGATAGATCGGGTGGCGAACCAGGCGGTACAGACCGGACGACACAATCCCACGGTTGGCAGGCAAGAGACCAAAGCTGCGACCGAGCGACATTTTCGCTACCACCACCACCGCGAGGCCGATCCCTGACACGGTCGCGGTCACCATCTCCAGGGATGGGCCGATGCCGACGCTTGGCCGGAGCAGGAAGGGCCCCGCAATGGAGAGCCCTGCAATCAGTCGGACCCGCCACCGCCGGTCGACCGCATCGGCCGTGCGACGCGCCAAGGTCAGCACCACGACGAGCAGTTCGCTCGCGAGTAGCAGGAGGCCGGTCGGGCGACCGCTGGTCAGCGCATCCTGCCCGATGCGATACGCCAGACCGAGGAACAACCCGACGATGAGTGCCCGGGCCATGACGTCGGGCACGTCAATCCGGCGCGGCCGGTGCGTGGCCGGTGCCCGCACAGCGGTTTCCCCGTCCACCGACGCGTCGCAGGGCGGATTCGCGGGGAGGCGTAGGACGAACGGGGCGGCCGCCTCGAGCGGCTGAGCGGATCGAGTCATGACGCCACCGCGACCGGCTGGTTGTCCTCCGTCCCAGCGACGAAGTAGGTCCCACACACCGCGTCCAGGAGCTCGGTGGTCACGACCGGCTCACGCTTGTGATACCGACACAACGTGACGACCTGATTGATGAGGTCGCGGGGGTGACATCCACGCATCTCGATCCCGCGCGGCACGTAGTACTCCTCACGGAGATACTCGACCACCGTCTGATCGAAGGCCAAGCCGTGCCCGCGGCAGACCTGCGAGAAGATGTGACAGAACTGATCGTAGGTGGGGTTTTGGGCCAGCACCTTGTATGGAATGCGTCTCAGAAACGCTTCGTCGGCGAGCGACCGGGGGTCGAGATTCGTGGCGAACACGATGAGGACGTCGAACGGGATCTCGAACTTGCGACCGGTGTGCAGCGTGAGGTAGTCGATCTGTGCCTCGAGCGGCACGATCCAGCGATTCAAGAGGTCTTTGGCCGGCACCCGCTGACGTCCGAAGTCGTCCATGATCAGCACACCGCCGTTGGCCTTGAGTTGGACTGGAGCCTCGTAGAAGCCGGATGCCTGGTTGAACGTGAGGTCGAGCATGTCGAGCGTCAGTTCGCCGCCGACCGTGATTACCGGACGCGCGATGCGGGCCCAACGTTGATCGGTTGAGTCCGCCGACCGGATCAACGCACTGTCCTCCTCGCGCCGCACCTCCGTGTGGGTGACCGGATCGAAGAGCTGGACGGTCTGCCCGTCAATGTCGAGGGCGTGCGGAATGTAGAGGTCCCCGCCCAGCACGCGTCCGATGCCCGCGCCCATCGCGCTCTTGCCGTTGCCGGGCGGGCCATAGAGGAAGAGTGCGCGCCGAGCCGTGATGGCCGGCCCGAGTTGGTCGATGATCTGCGGGCTGAGGACCAGCGGAAGCAGCCCAGACGCAACACGTTCGTGGTCGATGGAGACGCTGGTGCCGGCCACACGCGCCATGTAGGACAAGTATTGGGCAAGCGGAACCGGCGCCGGTCCGACGTAGGCACAGGCGTCCAATGACTGACGCGCGCGGTCGCGTCCCATGTC
>CALBET010000931.1 GCA_937888665.1 uncultured Acidobacteriota bacterium | reverse complement strand
GAGACGCACCTGCCCATGACCCGCTGTCGCAGTCCACTACGCCCGAGGCGCCGCGTCCAGTATCACATGAAGCGATTCGCCAGCCGGACGGCTCGGAATCGCGACATCCAGCCCACGGGACCGTCGCGACAGCGTCGTGTGGTCAGGTGATCGAACCTGCCGATCCGTGAGTGTGAGTATCGAGTTCAGCAGACCTTCGGTCTGGCGCCACGGGAGTCCGAACACCAGCCGCAGCATCAGCGCCGCCTCGATTGCCACATCCGAGTAGTGCCGCTGGCCTCCCGGTTTCAGCGAGGGCAGCGCCGTCCACGCCTCCAGCGCGGCTGGCGACAGCCAGATCGTCAGATCACCCCTCCGGACCAGAGCCTGGTCGTAAGACGCCCAATTCCTGACCTTGTACTTGGTCTTGTAGCCCGGATGAACCTTCGATTTCTTGCTTGCCACCGGGCCCTCTCGATCGGCCGTCTTCCTATCTCGGATCCCGGCTGGGGTGCGGTTCGCCGAGCGATGCACCAACGCCCCATCGGCGGCAACCCATCGCGCAACATTGGCGACGACCTGTCCGATTCTCTCGTGCCGCGCCTACATCGCCAGGAGGTCATAATGACCAGAAATCACGTGTGTAAGAAGGTGGCAACGGGCATCGGCCGAATACTCGGCGGAGCGGCCGGAGGCCTGGCGGGCCACGCAGTCGGTGGGACGAAGGGTGCGCAGGCTGGCGCGCTCATCGGAGCAGAGGGCGGTGCCCGCGCAGCGAAGTGGATCGCAGACCTAGTGGCGTCGGACTGATTCAACGAGCGATTAGGAGAAAGCATGCACGACGACGGTATTGAGAAAAGCAAGAACACGCTGGGACGGCTGGGCCAGGAGATGCTCGACGAAGCTGAACGCCGGGGCCACCGCGGCCGAACAACAGGCGCGGTGGTGGGCGGGGCGCTGGGCGCTGGGATGGGCTCGTTCGCCGGGCCGCTCGGCGCGACCGTTGGCGGCGCGATGGGCGCGCGCCTGGGCGCACTGCTGGGCGAAGCCGCGGACGAGGACGGCCATGAGCCCTGACTGAGCCTGAAGTTTACCCGCGGAGGATAAACGGGCCATCGCCCGCGAGGCCCTCTTTTCGTCCGGCCCGAAAGCGTTTCGCTCCTCGGATCGTGTAGTCGCCGTACATCACACCGAGCGTCGCGATGGTGTCTGTGTCTGTATCGGCGTCCGTATCGGCGTCGGTGTCGGCGTCAGCATCGGTGTCGGTGTCTGCGGGGTCGGTGGGGAAACCCGAGTCGGGCGTGGCTCCGCTCTTGCCATCGCCGCTGCACGCCACGAGTGCCGCCAACAAACCCCATCGCCACATGTTCACCTCAGTCATCCGCGGGCAGAGTACCTGTCGCTTGTCAGCGCCGGGTCGGTCGATCGTTGTCGAACGACTGGAGCCAGACGATGAGCCACGATCCCGAAACGCGAGCCAAGGCCCCGCGCCTGTACGCGAGGCGATCGAGGCGCTGGAGTGAGAGTGGATGCGATGGCTTCCTCGTCAGGGCGCACTGGGTCTCTCCGGCAGAGATGGGCGAACAGGACCGCTCCGTAGACTGATGTCTACGTGCCCCCGTATCGCCCGACTCCGCCGCTCCGCTTGACCAGCCCATTACACAGCGTAACGCCGGTGCCCATCAGATCGTCTGGCGAGGCTTCAGAGTTGTCGCCTCGCAGGCCATACACGAAGCAGGGGTTGGCAGACGTTCCACGGCCTGCGGGGGACCACGGCTTTTCGCGCAGCTCGCCCATCGCGTGGTCGCATGCCGACTCTTCACCGAGCGCTCCCAGAGTGACGGATTCGACAGTGTCCACAAGGTTCAAGGCGTACGTCCACAACCGCTGCGATGGGTTTCCCTCGCTTACGAGCACGGCGCATTGCCCGTCGAAGCAAGCTGCGCTGACGGAGCCGTTGAGCGGGCAAGCCGCCGTTTGCGCATTCAATCTCGCAAGAAATTCTCGGTAACTAGCTTCGTCCACCCCCTTTTCGGCGTTGGGTGTTTGGGCCTGATCAGTTTCGGAATCCGATTTTGCCCATTCTTCCGCATCTCGAATGACGGAGTGTTCGAGAGCAACAACGATGACAGCGCTCTCATCGCCGTTTGCGGTGGCTAGGAAGACTAAGAGGGCCCCGAGGCCGAAAAGAACGCCGCCGAGCACTCCTAAGCAGCTTCGCCATGAACCACCGAAATCGAATTTCGCCACAACAACCTCGCTTTGGTGGCCGCGTGTCCACTAATCCGCCTTGGAAGGAAAAACACCGGGTCCATGTGGCGAGACCGCATTGAACGGCCTCGCTTTCGTTTCTATGGACAGAGCAACCCTTCACAGGCGTCGCCCCAGCCGTCGTCTTCTCGTTCGTGGTCCTCCTCTAGGTGCACCATGCCGTTTGAGCATAGGCATGTAAGATGGCCGCAACTGTCGTACAGGGTGGCCCCGGTCGCGCTTCCTGTGACCCCGTTGCCGTACTTGTCTGCGCAAAACGCGTTGCACTCGTCGTTGTCGTCGTCGTCCAGAACACACCAGAGCTTATGCCAAGGACGATAGGCAAACGTGGGCTCATGTTCAGTGCGCAACGCGTACACATCGGCGTTGTCGAGGTCAGTCAAATCGCATGCGAGTGCGACGTTCGCCTCCGACGGGTTTTCCACAAGTGGAATAAGGGGCGTAACGCCAAGGGTTTGGCAGGTCATCCACTCGCTTTCTATGGTGCAGTCCTCCACAACGGTGGTCAGGCTGCCGTCGACTCGAACTCGGGCCGTTACCTCGATCGTGCCAGGCAGGTCCTGTACGTCGTTGAGGAGAAGAACGGAGGCCGTGCCGCGACTGACGTCGTGAGTAGGCGGGTCAGACTCTTCAAGGTGGGCGTCGGCTGCAAACGCGTTGGCGGAACCGGCCAGAGCAAGGGCCGCCATTATGGTCAGTTTCAGGGCGTCGTTGATCGTCATTTCTAATATCTCCGTGCCGCGTTCTTGCGGCACACCGAGGGCAGCGCTCGCGGATGGCGGGGAATCCCCGGCAGCGATGCCTTGAGGCAGTCGTC
>CALBET010000930.1 GCA_937888665.1 uncultured Acidobacteriota bacterium | reverse complement strand
CCGTATCCGATGATAGCCCCCCCCTCTCGACAGCTCGCGCGCCACCGGCTCATACGGTCGTTGTCCCTGTTGTCCGGCCCGAACGATCGTTCGCGGCCGGCCGATCCTCCCCGAAAAGGCGCGTCTTGGACCTGTCGTCGTGCTGACGCCTGTGCTGGAACAGCCGGGATAGTGACAGCCCGCTGCGGAGTGATGCTAAAAGCGTTGGCCGTCACTCACGCGTGCCCCGCACGCCATTGTAGTTGGTCTGGCGGAGGCCAACGCGCGTATGGGGCACCCGCCACGCGAGCCGTGGAGCGGCTACGGGTCACAGGGGCGGTCAGACCGCAAGGGAGCCCCTTTGTCGTTCGACGACCAGATTCACCTCGGGACCAAAATCGATGGCTCGACCGGCGTGTCCCAGAAACCCCGCTGGTTTCCGGGACGGATTCGAACCGGGATGGCGGTCTTGCAGATTTCGCCGCGCCGCATTAGGGTAGCGGCATTTCCGGGCTGTCCTCGGTGCGGGCGCGCTGAAACGCTGGGAGCGGGCGGCTCGAGCGCACCTGCTCCAACCAGAACACCCCGTCATACGGCGCACTGTTGCCCCGCGTGCCGAGAAAATCGACGTCGCCATCGCCATCGACATCTCTGGCGATGAACTTGTCGTACATGCCACGCTTGCGCCGGGAGATGTCGTGGCGGGTCCAGGGTCCGGTCACGGTCCCGGTCGCGATGCCCGGGTGCTCGAACCAGCCGATGCGTCCCAGCGCATCATCCTTGTCGACGTCTCCGTCGCCTTCGCGTGGTCCGCGGCTGTAGCTGCCGCCCATGACATCCAGATGGCCATCGCCGTTGATGTCGGCCAGCTCCAGGCCGGTCATGCTGTCTGGTGAAAACGTGCCGATGAGATGGGCGTTCCACGCATCGTCGATGCGCTCCGGCTGCTCGAGCCAGGCGAGTCCTCCGGCCGCCCCGCCGATGATGTCCAGCCGACCGTCCTGATTCAGGTCCGCATACTCGAGGTTGAACCCGGCCGCCCTGGCTCCGTTGATCCCGATGGCATGTTCGCGGAAACTGATGCTCCCCGTACTGGTGTTCTCGAAGAACACCAGGCGGTTTTCGCCGCGCGTGCCCACCACAATGTCGAGGTCGCCGTCGCCGTCCAGGTCTACGGGCTCCGCGTTCTGCGGCACGCTGTAGTGCCCGAGAATTGTTTCTTTCCAGCTGTCGCCCACCAGCGGGTTGCCGGTCACCTGATAGATGGACACCGGTGTCGAGCGGGCGAAATCGTCTGGCCCTGGTCGCTGCGCGCCCTTGTTCGGCGCCGTCACTTCGGGGACCCCGTCGCCATTGAAGTCGCCGAAGAAGACCCGGATGAACGACCCGCGTCCTTTCGTGGTGGGGAGAATCAGCCGCGGCCACCTCGCGGTGCGTGCTGTCGCGCCCGGATTCTGCAGGTAGATCAGATGCGACAGCTCCGCCGCGACGATCACGTCGAGGTACCCGTCGCCGTTCACGTCCGCGATGTCGGCGTCTTCCGGGGCCGGCGCGTCGGTGCCCTCGGCCAGGGTGACGTTGGTCCACTGGTCCGGGTCCGCCGACCCGAACGCAATGCGCACGTGACCGTCCGCGTCCGGCACGTAGTCGGGGTCAAACAGACTGGAGTCGTACTCGCTGTCAGATTCGTGCACCGAGACGATGTCTTCGTGGCCATCGTTGTCGATGTCGGCCATGACCAGGCCGTCGCTGCCGCTCAGTGCGAACCCGGCCGAGGCCGGCTCGTCGATGATGTGCTCGCGCCAGCTGATATAGCTGCCATCTGCCGCTCTCGCCGTCGTGGGGGTGTCGCCGACGGTCGTTTGCGCTGTCGCGTCGGAGGACCAGACCACCGTGACGCACAGTGCGGCGAAGATGCTGTTTCTCATGAGGTACGACTCCTGCGGCTCGACGGTGCCTCGTTGCCTAGCGGGTGGTAGACGATCAGGGGAATTGTAGCCGCGGCGGTGCGGCTTGGCGATGCCGCCGCGCGTGACACCCCCGCGGGGGGCGGTCCCCCTGGT
>CALBET010000929.1 GCA_937888665.1 uncultured Acidobacteriota bacterium | reverse complement strand
AGGATCACCGCTCTCAACGAGTGGTGACCTCTAGTGCCATCCAGGGAGACCCCTCGGCCTCGGCCGCGGGGTTCTCCTCGACCGGGCCTGTCCCGCAGGCCCGCGCGTGTGCTGCGTCTCAATCGACCGCCTGCGTTCTCCGCCCGTGCTTAACGCGTGATTGACCAGCGGATTCGATCCGGCCTGACACGGGCCCGCCCGGATGGCATCCCGGGACGAAGCGCCCCAAGCGGGTGCCGTGCTCCCGGGCCAGGCCTGTTGTGTGTCGCTTGCCTCGAGGGCCAATCGAGTTGCCCGGACACCGGGCGGAGCTCAGCTTTCATATGACTGAGAGGGCGGAACTCATGCGCATTTCCGGTCACGCACGTCGCCCCAGGGCCAACACCGCGGCGCCAGGGAGACTGCCGACCAGCACAATGAGGCCATAGGCGACCGAGATCACAACCCCGTCGGCGACGGTGAGGCCGACCGCGCCCCACAACAGGGCCGCCGCGCTCTCGCGTAGTCCCCACCCGGCGACGGTGACCGGGATCAGCATCGTCATCAGGACTGGCGCCACGAGAGGGAGGATGACGAAGAAGGGGGTCTCGACGCCGACGGCGCGCGCGGCGGCGACATACGTGGCCAGATAGGTGCCGACGACGAACAGGCCGGTCGACAGCTGCACAGCGAACGCCGAGGGAGACAAATGCGCGCTCGCCAGCTCAGCCAGGACCCGGCCGGTTGGAGATTGGGCCGAGGACTGACGCCGGGCCCAGATCACGACGCCCACGACGATCGCCGCGGCCGCCGCCACGGTCGCGAACACCATCGGGCCGGAACGCCGGCCGACGGCCGAGGGCACGGCCAGTAGCGACACCAGGGCCACGGTGGTCATGACCGCCTGCGCCGACACCCGCTCGAAGATGACCGCCCGCGCGGCCGGGCCGCCCGCCGCGGCCGAACCGGGGCGGGGACGCGCACGCGCCTGTCTCCACGCTCGCGACACGTCGCCCATGACACCGCCCGGCAACACCTGGTTCAGGAAGATCGACAGGTAATACTCGCGCCACGCCTCGGCGAAGGGCAGGGCCACGCCCAGCCGACGCGCCGTGAAACGCCAGCGCCAGGCCAGCACCGCCACCTGGACGACGGACAGGCCGAGCGCCAGCCCCACCCACCCGGGGCGCAGGGCCACCAGTCGCGCGGCGACGCTGGTCAGGTCGAGCCACCACGCCACGCCCAGCAGCAGGACGAGGGTCAGCAGCACCCGCCAGGCGCCGGGCAGTTTCATGGCCGCGCGGGGGGCAGGGCGAGGAGGTCGTGGTGTCCCACGGTGAGCGAAAACCGACCTGTGGCGACCCTCGCGCGTCGTCCATCGGCCCAGCGGCGAATACGAGCGGCATCGGCCGGGCGAACCGCCGCGGCCGCTCGCTCCCACCCGTCGATCAGCCGTTCAACTATTGGGCGATCAGGAGCCGCGAGGCGCCACGGGCTCTCGCGCAGGGTGGTGTAATAGGCGGCCGCCTGAAAGCGACGCTCCGCCACCCGTCCGGCGGCAGGACCCAGTGCCGGCCCGAACCCCTTGTCGCCCGTCTGATGCAGGTTGACGGCGTCTCGGACGAGCCGATCGTCGGGATCCTGATCACCCGGCGCCACAGCCGCGGTGCCAGGTGACGAGTTGCGTGACGGCCCGTCCGACCCCTCGTCCGACCAGGTAATGCGCCCGTTGTAGCTCAGCGCCCACAACACCCCGCACCCGGCCTGGGCGCACGCCGTCACCATTCGATCGAGCCAACGCTCGGATGTCAGGTCGAGCAACGCCGAGGCGGTGACGAGATGGGCGCGAGCCAGCCCATCCAGATCGTGTGCGGCAAGATCCCTCGGTGACACAATCAGGCTCCGCACTTGGGGCGGCATCTCGAGCTCCAGCAGGGTACGGACATGCTCTGGATCGTGGTCCACCAGCACCCAGTTCTGCCCGTCCGGCAACCGTGGCGCCAGGTACCGCAGATTGGACCCGGTCCCGCTGCCCAGATCCAGCACACGCGACCACCCGCGGGTCTGCCAGGCCTGGACGAGCGGCGCGATGAGAGCCTCGGCTCGAGATCCGTGGTCGACCGGCTCGCGCAAGGTCAGCCAGTCGGCGTCAAACGTTTCCATCAGGTGTCAGCTCCTGCACGGCGGCCGCAAAACCCAGGGCGGCCTGATCCCATCGCGGGAGCGTCTCGGCGTGCCGGCCGGCGGCGGCGGCCAACGCCGCACGTCGCTCGCCCCCGCCTGGCTCCGTCAACAGGTCCCGAAGCGCCGCTGCCAGCGCCGCATCGTCCCCGGGGGCCACCAGCACGCCGGCATCACTCGGCACCGTGTGCGGGATGGCACCGCCCGTGGTGCTGACCACCCCCAGCCCTCGCGCCAGGGCATCGCTCAGGGCCATCCCGTAGCCCTCGTAGTGCGACGGCAGCACAAACAGGGACGCGTGATGGTAGAGCGCGTCGAGCCGGCCCGCGTCACACTCCCCGATCAACCGCACCCGGTCGTCGAGCCGCCCGTCTCGGATCAGACGGTGCACCACCTCCGCGTAGCCCGGCGCCGACGCGAGACTGCCGGCACAGATGCAGGTCCAGGGCAGGTGTCGCAAACGGGCCAGGGCGCGCACCAGCACGTCGTGTCCCTTGCGAGGCGTCACGGACCCGACGCACAACAGCGCGGGAGGCACGTCTTGCCCAGGCCCCACCGCCGGCCGGCATCGGTCCGTGCCGGGATACACGGCCCGCACACGCTCGGCCTGCACGCCGTATCTTTCCAGTCGCCGAGCCGTGAACGCACTCGTCACCAGCACGCCCGCGCAGGCACTCAGCGCGTCTCGCTCGAGCGCGCTGAACCGGTCTCGGGCTTCGCCGTCCAGACCGGTCTCGTCCGCCAACGGGTGGTGCACCAGCGACAGCACCCTGAGGCGCGCCGCCTCGGCGTGGACCGGCTCCGGGAGCGCGCCCATCGCCAGTCCATCGATCACCACGCGCCGGCCGGTGGGAATGGCGGCGAGCGTCGCTATCAGGCTGGACCTCGCGATCGAATCCGGGTCGGGGAACGCACCGGCTACGGAGTGGACCACAACGGACCACCCCAGCTCGCGGAGCCCCGACACGATGCGCGCGTCATAGATGTAACCGCCGGTGCGCTGATCGATCGGCCCCGGCACGACGACATGCAGCTCCGGCGGTGTCACACCTGGCCTTCGTAGCTCCCCCAGGCCACATGCGATTCGTTCAGCGTGACGCAAATTGCCGTCACCCCGCGCGCACCGTCGCCCAGCGAGCCATCCCGCGCCGCCTGCGCCAAACGATCGAAGATGGTCCGGGCGAGGAACTCGGTGGTCGTGTTCTGCCCGGCGAACGCCGGCTCGTCGTCCAGATTGCGGTAGGACAGGCCGGACAGAATCGTGCGCAGCTGGTCACTCGCCCTGCCGATGTCGACCACCAGGCCGTCACCATCAAGCTCCGCCCGACGGAACGTGGCGTCGACGACGTAGGTGGCCCCATGCAGCCGTTGCGCCGGGCCGAACGTCTCTCCCTGAAAGCTATGCGCGATCATGAAGTGATCGCGAACATTAAGGCTGTACACGCACCCTCCGTTCTCTCGTCACGCGTAGCGTATCCGGTGGCACAGCGTGTCTCCCGGCTCTCGGGTCAGGGACTCCATCACGGCCGGCAGCTCGGCAAAACGACTCTCCCCCGAGATCAACACATCCAGTTCGGCGGCACGTAGCAGGT
>CALBET010000928.1 GCA_937888665.1 uncultured Acidobacteriota bacterium | reverse complement strand
CAGGGCAGTAACTGTCTTGCCGGTGCCCGTCGCCATCCATAGTAGTCCGGCTCCATCCGCGCGGCTTGAGTCCACGAACCAGTCGAGCGCTTCAGTCTGATGTCGGTAGCGGTCCAGGTTGTGATCGTATTCTATCGGTGGCTCAGCTACAGCGTGCGGCTGTTGCGTTGGTAACTGGGCTTTTCGAATGATGATCTTCTCAAGCCCTTCGGGGAGACGACACACTACCAATGAGCTGTCGAGACCTTCCCATAGGTCCTTTTCGAAATGTATCCTCTTCTTCTTGGCTCGCCGGAGGTCGAGCCAGCTTGTGAACACGTCCATACTCTCATAGTTCGATTCGAGCGCAGATTTCGTAGCATTTGGAGAACCTGAATATGCGACGTACTCTGCGCAACCGCTGGATTCGCCGTGCTGTGAGCAAAACAGTATTCCCATCTTCTCGTGGAATAGCGAGCCATCTTTCATACAAGCCAGCTTGATCTCGAGTCGTCCCGTTCGTAGCAACGCCGCTAATATAATGGCACCAGTAGGGAGTGGTTCTATGAACTCCTCTTGAATGATTCTCTCGGATTCGGCGGTCAGTAAGGTTCTCGCTTCAGCCGTACCGGCCTCGATGGCATCCTTGTCTGCCTGGGAAAGGTGCACTGACGTCACAATTCTGATGCGGCCACCTCTAAGGACAAAGTCTCCGAGACTTTTCCCAAGAGAGTCAAAGAGACTGCTCGAGAAATACCCTGCGGCTAGCCAATAGGTTCCAGCCTGTTCAATTGCCGGCTTGAAGAATTGCACCAGGGGATCTCGTCCGCCCGTACGGTACTCATCCTCAAATTGGATATTCTTTAGCATATTTCGCCCCTATCAGTCGTGGCTCACGCGTCAAGCCATGAATCAAGTTCAAGTTGGTTCGCTAGTTCGTGTTCAATCTCGCCTTGAATTGCAGCGTCAATTTCGTCGTCAACATCGAATGTGGTGTCGACGTCGACCCAGTGGGTCTCAGTGTTAGTTTTGGTCACTTGGAGTGAACCCATAAGTAGACCGACCAGCTGCTCGAGTTCGTGCACCGGTACCCATCCGATGTGACGATTCTCAGATCCATTTTTAATATCGGCTAATAATGCAGATCCGGTTGCGGATGACCAAGTTAATGAGCCGGAGGAACGTAGTTCTTTGTTCAACTCATGGCGGATACCGCCTGATGCATTGGTAAATTCATGAGTCATTTGCCAGTGCTCAGCAGGAACAAGAACTCCAACAGCAACGAGTATCGCGAGGTAACTCGCTGCTCCATGGCTATCAATTCGATTTCTGGTCACTCTGTTGGTGTGAATCCAGGAAAGACTGGCGCGTCTGTCTTGCTCAGAAACCAACGCAAACAGACGTTCCAGTAGAGGAACACGCTCGGTCAGCAGACCTCTCCTATCGGCGCAGAGCAGGTAGCGGGGGCTATCTGTTGAAAGGCGGCGTTGCCAAGACTCTCTCGCGCGCTGCGAGCATGGCCATAGCTTGGGAGTAGCGACCGCGCACAGCGATTCGAAGACTTCTGTCGGGACGTTGTCTGACGCCCATTTGCACCATTTAAACTCCATGGCGGGAGTCCACAAGGGGTAATACTCATGAGGCTCTCCTGCGTACCGAGCTTGTACAAAATGCCGAATCGCTCTCGAAGATAATAGTAGATTCAAGAAAGTAGTATTATCGTTGAGTGCCGTGGAGTTGCTTAACAGGCCGTATACACCGGGAGCCATTCGCGTAAACTGCCCTCGGCTGTGCAACAGCGCAAACAGGGACCCACGCTTCACAGCCGGCGGGTCTTCTTTGGCCAGTTCTGCTACCAGGGAGCCAAGAGTTGCAACACCGCCATGCGCCTCAATGGCAGACCGAATGACGGTAGCGACTGGATCCGTTGAAATGATCTGTTCGAGTTCTTCTTTGGATGCCTCTTCCAGATGGAACGATCTTGGGATGACAGTCTCGTCGGAATGCTGACTGGTGTGATCGTCCAAGGCCGCCCACCACCCAAGATCCCCTTGGATGAACAGATGAGGATGCGCTGAGAGTTGCATGGCAACGTCTCGCATTCGGCATTTTTCCTCAGGAAACTCCCGGTTGTAGCGGATAGTCAATGTAGATATCTGAGTCAAGTGTGTCGTGCTTCTGAGTAGAAGTGCGTGTAGTCGTAGTGTGCGCCTAAGACGAGCTCGAAGCGATCCTCGGATCCAGTACCCATCCACCAGCGAGATGTCGTGTTCGCGATGCAGCAGGTCGCCCAGAGCAGTGCTGTGCCAAGATAGGGAGTCGGAGTATGGCTCCCGGGTCCATGCTATCGGCCGAGGCAATGGAATGGATTCGAGATACTCTCTCGCGCTACGCAAGCGTTCAGCAAGCGCATCGGTATCTATTCTTCCCCGGACCCAGCGACCACGCATCATCTGTGCGTGCATATCCAGCCAGTGAGTCAGGCTCTTCCCGGGCTTGTTGTGGTAGCAGATGTCTAGCAATAGGGAATCTATACCGACAAGGTTGCTCGCCGTTACGTCTAGCCCAGCGGTTCCAGTTGGCGCCCGGCAGCGCCAAATGTCGTTGGCAGACGTGTGTAGGTACGCAGAGATCATGAGTTCATGCAGTCGAGACGCTAGCCGCAGCAACGTCTTCTTTTGAATTTGACGAATGCGTTCGCGAGTTACTCCGATTCCGATTCCGATCTCGTCGAGCGTGCATTGTGATCTCCCGTGAAGTCCGTACCGTTCATGAATAATGAGGCGTTCGCGGGCATCGAGCGTGCATTCAAGGGCTGGGAGCACGTCATGCTCAAAGCTCGTGCTCTTAGCAAGACTCCTTGCCACAAGTGGTAGTAGACTCTTCCATGGTCTATTCAGCCAGGTCGCTATGGCATCTAGAAGACGTCCATTCCCTGGGTTCTCACCACGCCACAGGTCGATGGCCGGTTGTGGTACTTGACATAGCCAATCGGCTACAGACCTCTGCATTGCCCTGGGGAGACTGATGCCGACGGACGTTGCCAGGTCATGTAGGCCCGTCAGGTCTCCATGGCGAGTGTTGTTCCGAAAAATCCCTCCGGCAATATGTCGCGTGATTGGAGTGCTCCACCATCCGTATTCTGTGGGTTTGGTCCCGCATAGGGCCTCTACCTCCTTAGTAACCTGCTCAACGGCAGTGGGGAGTTCAGCCCAGCGAATGAGGTCAAAGGCTCGACGGCCTGAGACACCGGATCTGGTCAAGGTCTCGAAAGTGTAGGCGAAGCTATTCGGTGCGCCTATGTGCTCGGTTACGTTTGAGGCCCCGTCGGTTGCGGCCGTGGGTTTGCTGGCTGCGCGAGCGATTGGTGGGATGCCTTCATTGCTGTATTCGGTCACAGAGACACCTCGAAGGGCAGCAACACGAGTATGTGAGGCGACGTACGCGAAACGCCCTTTGATACATGGCTCGGTTGGTGCTGGAGCATTTCGTAGTGCATGGACGCGGGAAAGAACGGTAGTACTGCTAGTGCTGCTGACCGCGTGTCTGGCGCAGTGGCGTCGCCCAAGCACGGCAGACAGAAATCCGTCAACAAGCTATGCTTGTCGCTTCGGTGGTGCGGGAGTAGTGGTAGGCCGGCGAGCATGGACCTCGTTGGTGAGTGCGCGGCGAGTATGGGAGAGTGCGATGAGTTACACAAGGTTCAAGATCAGTCTCGGCCCGGCTCCCAGGCGGGCGGCACGGCTTCCGGACAGCACACCGCCCAGCGAAGTTGCCGCCCAAGTGCTCGCTGGTCAACTCAGGCATCGGGGACATCTATGTCATCTCCCAACCTCACATTCCCTCATCCCGAGAACGCAGCCCAGGCCGTCATAGAAGCCGTCCTTGCGATCGGCCGACCAGCGACAAAGGCCGAGTTGGTTGGCTACGTGAAAATACACCACCCGGGCCGATGGAAAGACGTCACGCTTCGTCGGTCTATTGACGCCTGCGGGATCAAGGATGCCGCCGCTCGCCGGCACAACCCCAGCTACCCGGACGCCCTGGTTCGAGACGCCGCAGGCCTCTGGCATCTAGAAGGTGTTTCACACCTGCTTGGGCGTGAGGATTTTCGCGCGTACCACGATTATCTGCGGCGACACCGTGGACGATCTGCCGCTACACCTCCTGTGCCGTTGATCACGAGTCCGCCACTATCGACCGACGGTCCCGCCAACTGGCTCGCACTCATCGCCAGTCTGCGTAAGACGTCTGGTGGCCCCGGAAAAGGGGGCGAGCAGATCCACCGTGCCGTCCTGTTGTTGGCACTATCGGAACGTGCGCGCGCTGGGGCAGCGGCAAGCTGGCACTTTGACGAGGCAGAGCCGCAGCTACGAGAAATGCTTAGTGAGTTAGGTGCTGGTCAGCGGGCGCAGCCCTATCTCCCGTTCTGGCACCTCCAATGCCCTGGTGTCTGGTCGCTAATCCACCTATCGACCTGGGGCGACCCCAACGGCACGCGCGCCGCGCGGCCGAATGAAAAAGCGTTTCGTGACGGCCGTCCTACTGGATTCGTCGCTCAGCCTCTTTGGGATGAGGTCGTTGGAGACTCCGAGGCCGTCGACGCTGTGCAGAGCAAGATTCTCTCACGATATTGGGAGCCCGAAGAATATATCCATGTCCTGTATGCGGTTCGAGTTGCGTTGGGGGTGATCACAACCACGGCCATGGTCGCGGAGTCAGAGCACCCCTACAACGCTAAGCATGAGGACGATGCTGAGCCTCAGAACGGCTTTGACTGGACCAGTGAGCAAGACGCGCGTGAATGGGTCGAGCGCTCGATCGCCATCCGGCGGGGCCAACCGGCGTTTCGGGACTCACTCCTACGCGCATACGACGGCCATTGTGCCGTGACCGCGTGTGATTGCGTAGCGGCGCTCGAAGCCGCACACATTCTCGCCTACCGTGGAGACCACACCAATACCGTCACGAATGGCGTCTTGCTGCGCGCCGACATCCACACGTTGTTCGACAAGAACCTGTTGGGAGTGGAACTTGAGGACTTCAAGGTTCGTCTTGCTCCACCGCTACTAGATTCGACCTACGAGGAGCTTCAAGGGCGGGTCTTGAGTCTACCGGCATTGGGCGCGTTGCGCCCGAGCCCCAAGGCGCTGAGCAAGCGGTGGGCCTTGTTTGCCAATGATTGGAGACTCTGAAGATATCGCGAGACTACTCCTTCGAAATGAAAACTCTCCCAATTTCGTGCGTCTAGCGGTCAACCGAACAAAACCGAACCCGCCCCCGCCCCAACTCAACAACCGCCCACTCCGCCAACACGCGCCGCTCACCACCTACCCCCGCCTCAAACACCCGAAAAGTAACCGTTCCGCGCCGCGCATCCACCTTTACCTCGTCGCATTCCTCCACATCGCCGTACAACCGACAAGCGGTCCCGACCAGCGCACGCACCACCGCCGGCAGCTCCTCCACGCGCTCGCTCGCCACCACGAGTCGCCCGCCCTTGGCCACCCCCATCTCCGACGCCGCGGCGGTCTCACACGCAGCCACCACCACGTCAGGCTGGCCCATGGCGAAGAGCAGCTGCCGGGCGTCGTCCTCCGCCCTTTGCAGCGCGCCCCAGTGTTCCTTCACATCGCGCTGCACGCGCTCCGAATGCAGACCGAAGCTCCGCCGTCGCTCGAACAGGCCTAGGGCGAGATACACCAGCACATCCTCACGTCGGCGGCGCTGGGACTCCGCAAAATCAACGGTTCCGTGCCGTTTCAGCAATTGACGGAGCACCGTCTTGGGGAGGCCCAGCTGCTCCCGAAGTTCATCGTGGAACGCAAACTCGTCACTGGCTGGTACACGGCCATACCGGAGGCAGCAGTTCCAGTAGCGCTCAACCAGGCCGGCGTTGCGCTGCCACCGATTCAGCTTGGGTTTTCTGACGCGTGGGCTCACCGGGCTACCGCTCGCACCCTCCGTTCGTTCCGCACGGGGCATCGGTCTTCGGGCGACCAGCTGCCAGGTGGATTCCTGCCGATTGGCGAAGAAGCGCTGCTCCGCCGCGTCGTTGTTGAAGACGAAGTACACGCCCGGCGCCACCGATACGGGCTCACGATACACCGCTTGTTCGATGTACTGGCCGAGCTCGGCGTGGGTGAAGTACTTCTGAAA
>CALBET010000927.1 GCA_937888665.1 uncultured Acidobacteriota bacterium | reverse complement strand
TCGGACAAGGCGAGAAGAGGGAACATACCGGCAGTCTGTGACCGATGAACAACGCAGGTCGGCCGGATTCAGCGCCGGTCGAATGCAGCGGGACTTCTACCACGGGCTGCTAGGCAAGACCACTGTCAACTCGACGATGACAGCGATTCCAGGAGTGCCCGCAGTTGCTCTCAAGAAACCCAGCGGTGTTCCACGTGGAACAGTTGAGTTGAACGCGAGTAGCCCCCACAAGTTGGAGACTCTTCAAGGACGCAAAGCCTCAGGTCCTCTTGCGCCGCGCGGGCGCCACGACATGCACGGGACGCTCGCCGTCCAACCCTGCTGTTACACCTGACAATCAAGACGGCCAATTCCTCCCGCGCCTCACTGGCGACTCACGTAGAGGTTGGCCTCCGCCCAAGTTCAACCCCGCGCCGATCAACTCTATCAGCCCAGAAATATGCCACAACCTAATCTATTTTTGCTTTTCGTTCCCTATCCTGCGAAGCACCACAAGACGACTCTTCAAGGCCGCCACCAGAGCGCAAGTGCCCTCATGAACAAACCGCGTTGAGCCCAACTCCGCTCCATTCCCATCCGGTCCCTCGAACAGAAGCAGCCGTCCACCCCTCACAACGAGACGCGACAGCCGAGCGCACCCCTCTTCGTCCAGACGCACCGCGCGCACCGTTACCACGTCCGCCACACCCTCGTCGCCGACCCGCGTTGCCAGCTCTTCATACCGGCACGCATCCACATGCGCCTCCGCTAACCCTAATTGCCGCACCGCCTCGCGCAAGAACGCCGCTTTTCGACTTTTGCTCTCGACCATGCGCAGCTGCACGTCTGGGCGCGCCAGCCTCATCGGCAGCGCGGGCGAGCCCCCGCCAGACCCGATGTCGATCATCCGTAGCTTGCCGGCCGGCAACCTCGCGGCGGCGGCCAACGGCTCCACGACCAGCCGGTCCAGCCCCGCATCGTCGTCCGCGAGCCCCGTCAGGTTCATCCGCTCGTTCCACCGCGCCAGGAGGTCCAGATACCGCCCCAGCTGGTCGGCGACCGAACTCTCCACCGCCACCCCCGCGACCCGCGCGCGTGCCGCTATTCGCTCCGCCAGTCGATCTCTTGCCATCTCGTCCGCCGCGCCTCACCCTGGGACTGGCCCACGAGTCGCGCCGTCCCCACCCCATCGCCGCACGTACGAGCCAAGCACCGCCACCGCCGCTGGCGTTACACCGGGAACGCGTCCCGCCTGCCCCAATGTGGCCGGCCCAACCTCGCTCAGCCGCTCGACGATCTCCCGCGACAACCCGGGCACCCTCCCGTACGGAAACCCACGCGGAATCCTCCGGCGCTCGTCCCGCTCTCCCCGCGCCACCGTCGACTCCTGGCGCCGCAGGTACCCCTCGTATTTCACGACCGTCTCCACGCTTGAGAGTTCGTATCCCGCACCGTCGCCGCCCGTGACCACCTCCACCACACCCTCCGCAGCCAAACCAGCGAGTGTCACCCCCGGGCGGCGCAGCACCTGCGTCACCGGCACCGTCCCGTCCCGTCCGCGAGCCCGTGCGCTCCTCACCGCCGTCACATTGCGCTCAAATCGGTCTCGCCGCGCCAGAAAACGTGCCCACCGCGCCTCGCCCACAAGTCCGAGCTCCCGACCCTTGGGCGTGAGTCGCAAGTCTGCATTGTCGATCCGCAACAGCAATCGGTGTTCCGCCCTGGACGTGAACATCCGATAGGGCTCCAGACAGCCGCGGCTGGTCAGGTCATCCACCATGACCCCGATGTACGCCTCGTTGCGCCCGAGCACCCACTCACCCAGGCCATGCACGCCTCTCGCGGCGTTCACCCCAGCCACGAGCCCCTGTCCTGCCGCTTCCTCGTACCCCGAGGTGCCGTTGATCTGCCCCGCCAGAAAGAGCCCCGCAACCCTCCGCGTCTCCAGCGTCGGACGCAGCTCCGTCGGTTGGATGAAGTCGTACTCCACTGCGTAACCGGGCCGCAGCATGCGCGCCCTCTCCAACCCCGGCATCGCGTGCATCACGGCCTCTTGCACCTCGCGCGGCAAACACATCGAACAGCCACTGACATAGATCTCTGGGACGTCCGCACCCTCCGGCTCCAGGAACACCACGTGCCGATCTCGGTCCGGGAACCGCATCACCTTGTCCTCGAGAGACGGGCAATAACGGGGCCCAATCCCCGTGATCTGCCCGTTGTACAACGGCGACCGGTCTCTATTGCGCCGCACCAACTCATGCACTTCGTCATTGGTGTGGACGATATGACACGGCACCTGCTTCCGGTCGACGACCCCCGTCAAGAATGAAAACGGAACCGGCGGCACGTCACCGGGCTCCTCCTCGAACTGACTGAAATCAATACTGTCCCGGTCCAACCGCGGCGGTGTACCCGTCTTCAAACGCCCCCATACCAACCCCAACGCCTTGAGTGACTCGCCCAGCGCTTTCGACGCCGGCTCGCCCACTCGCCCCGCTGAACGTTGCTCCTCTCCGACGTGAATCACGCCGTTCAGAAACGTGCCGGTGGTCACGACCACCGCCGCGCAGCCGTAGCGCCGACCATCCTCCAGCTCGATCCCGACGACTCGCCCCCCGAGCTGGCACACCACACCGGCCCGACCAATGATCCACCCGAGGTTGCCTTCCCGCTCCAGCCGCTCTCGCATCCAGAGGCCGTACCGCCCCTTGTCCGCTTGCGCGCGAGGCGACCACACGGCGGGACCGCGACTCCGATTGAGCAGTTTGAACTGCATGGCCGTCGCGTCGATCGCCTCACCCATCAGGCCACCCAGCGCGTCAATCTCCCGGACCAGATGCCCTTTCGCTGTCCCCCCGATTGCCGGGTTGCAGGGCATGTGGCCGACCGTATCCGGCCCCAGCGTGCACAGCCCCACCGCGCACCCGAGGCGCGCCGCCGCGGAGGCCGCCTCCACGCCGGCATGGCCGGCCCCAATGACGATCACGTCGTAGTCCGTGTTCATCTCGCCTCGCGTCTCAGGAGTCCACGTCGGCCGCGCTATTTCCCGATACAAAAGCGCTCGAAGATGTGATTCACCACATCATCCGGCGTCCGTGCCCCAGTCAGTTCCTCCAACGCGGTCCGGGCCCGCTGCAAGTCCGCGAGCACAAACTCCTCGGTCGCGCCGTCCAGCGCCGCCCGCTCTGCGTCCCCTAGAGCGTCGCTGGCCCGTTCAAGCAGCCCGATGTGCCGCAAGTTCGCGACCATCGGCGTATCCCGGAGCAGTTCCTCGCCGACAAGCACGGCGCGCAGCGCCGCCCTCAACGCGCCCAGGCCCTCGCCGGTCCTCGCCGAGACCGCCGTCAGCGTCACGTCACCGTCGAGGGCCAACGCCTCACTTTGCCAAGCCGGCGCCTCGTCGACCTTGTTCACGACCACCACCCGCCGACTCTTCGCCGTCTCTTGCAGAACGAACCGATCCTCATCTTCGAGACTCGCCGACCGGTCCATCACCACCACCACCGCGGAGGCCACTGACAAGGCCTGCTGCGCCCGTGACACCCCCTCCGCCTCGACCGCGTCGCTCGTTACCCGGATCCCGGCCGAATCGACCAGCGTGACGGCCAACCCATCCAAATCAACTACGTCACTGACCAAATCACGCGTAGTCCCCGCCACGGACGTCACGATGGCCCTCTCAGAACCAACTAACGCATTGAAAACGCTTGACTTACCAACGTTCGGCTTCCCGAGGATCACAACCTGACAGCCTTCGCGAATCAATCGTCCCTGCGATGCTCCAGCGAGCAACCCCTGCACCCGCCCCAGAATCCCAGCGATGCCGTGCGCCACCATGCCTGGCTCCACGAAGTGATACCCCTCGTCTGGAAAGTCGAGCGACGCTTCGAGCCGGGCGACAAGATCGAACAGATCCACATCAAGGGCCCCGATCGCCTGCGTGATGGTGCCTTCCAGTTGGTCGAACGCCATGCGAGCCTGCAACGGCGTCAGAGCGTCCACGAGGTCCGCCACGGCTTCCGCTTGTACCAGGTCCAGCCGACCGTTCAAATACGCGCGTAGCGTGAATTCGCCAGGCTCCGCCAACCGGGCCCCGCCCGAACAGGCCAGCGCCACGATTCGCTCCAGCAACACCGGACTGCCGTGCGCACTGATCTCGACGACATCGTCGCCCGTGTAGGACCCGGGCCGAGGGAAAAATGTGGCGACGACCTGGTCGAAGGCCTCCACGCCCGTCGACGTCGTGTCGACAATTCTCGACACCGTGGCATATCGTGCCCGCAGCGGTTCGCTGCGATCCAGGAGCCCAGCCGCCAGCGATCTCGCCACTGGTCCACTGAGACGCACGACACCCAGCCCGCCCCGCCCGGCGGGCGTGGCGACGGCAACTATCGTGTCATCGGGCGCGAACATCAGCAGGGTCACCTCGCCGACGCTGTCGCGTGAGCGCACTGCCGGCGGTCGCCGACATGCCCGCTCAGTCCCGCCCTGCAGAGCCGGCGGGTGAGATACGTACGGTTTTGAGGAAGGCGTCGCCGACACTCTCGGACGACACGCCAGGGGCCTCGGCCACAGCTAGATGTACGATCCGCCTGGCGTACGGGTTGAGCGGTCCCACTTCCTGCGTCTCTCCGGTCATCCGTGCTCGTTCGGCGAGCAGGACGGCTGTCTGGCGCAGCTCCTCGTCCTTGCTCTTCCGGTAGTCCAGGCAGTCGACGACGATGTGGCCGTCGGTATGCTCGCCGCGAAACACCGCGTTGACCAGATGCTGCAGGGCGTCGAGCCCGGCCGCCTTGCGTCGCAAGAACAATTCACCGGCCTTGCCCGCGATTGTGATGCGCGTCCCGTCCTCAATCGGCGTGCACGCCACCGCGACCGTCACCCCCATCGCCGTCGCCACCGCTTCGACGAACCCGGCCATTCTTGTTTGCAGATCGGCTGTCACGCGTCACCCCTCGTTCCCTTGCCACGCGGCCGCCGGTCACCTTTGGTTTGGCGGCCCCGCTTGCCGCCCTCCCGAGCCTGTCCGGAGGTGGGTACCGGGCCCGCCTCTGTCGGCTCGACCGGATCGACATCAATGGTCTTCACCGCCGCCGCCGATTTGACCTTCCGTTCGGCCGGTGGCCGCACCTGACGCACCCGGGCAGGACCCGCGAGCCGGTTGGTGATCAGCGTCTGGCCGACGCCGATGATATTGCTGGTCAGCCAGTAAATGACGAGCCCGGCAGGCGCCCACAAGAACATGAACGTGAACATGACCGGCATCAGCATCATGATCTTCTGCTGAGTCGGATCGGCGGCGGACGGCTGCAACCGCTGCTGCACCACCATCGACGCGCCCATGATCACCGGCGTGACGTAGAACGGATCGTGCACGGATAAATCGGTGATCCAGAACATGAACGGCGCGCCCCGCATCTCGATCGCCATTGAGAGCAGCCGGTAGAACGCGAACAGAATCGGCATGGTCAGCAGCATCGGGAGACAACCGCTGGCGGGATTAGCGCCATGCTTCCGATACAGTTCCATGACCTCCTGGTTCATCTTCTGCTTGCCAGGATCGGTCGCCTTCAGGTCGGCGTATCGCGCCTGAATCGCCTTCATCTCCGGCTGCAATTCCTGCATCTTCCGCATCGACACAACACTCTTGTGGCGCAGGGGGAAGATCACGATGTTAATCAGCACGGTGAGCAGGATGATCGACCAGCCGTAGTTCCCGAGGAAGCCATAGATCCACTTCAACGTCCGGTGCAGCGGCACCACCAACATCGAGAGCCAGCCAAAATCGATAACCCGCACCAGGTCGGGATGCACGGCGCCCACGATGTCGAAGTCCTTCGGACCGATAAACACCGGTATGTCCACCACTCCGGCCCCGACGGTCAGGTCGAAGGCGACCAGATCGTGCTCGGCGCGCACGGTTGAAACGGGGTGGTATTCGACTCGTGCCTCCTCGGCGCCAGGGAGCGCCAGGGCCGCGAAATAGTGATTGTCGACACCGGCGAAGGTGAACTGGCCCTCGTACGTTCCGCGCTCGGCCAGATCGCCGGGTTGGGCCCGATACACATCGGGGTCCTCGAGCAGACCGTCTTCGAATGCGCGTCCATACAGGACCGCTCCCGGCAACTGCTGACTCACCATCCGTGAGGTGGACTCCCGCACCCCACCCAGGGCGGGACCCCAGCGAATCGTCAGCGGAACCGGCCCGCTCGCGGTGGTGACGGAGGCGCTGAAGCCAACGACGTACGGTTGTGCCGGTGCTGTCTGGAACGAGAAGGACTTGCGTGCTCTCAACCCCGAACTGTCTTCGAACTCGAAGACCAGCGTGCCTGACTCCGCCGTCAGCCGTAACTGGTCGCTGGAGGGACGGAACAACGCCTGATCGAGGCGAGCGGTCAGTTGCGGATCACCGGGCACGACCAACGAGAACGGCCATGCCTGATCCGGCGCCACGTCGGGCGGCACGAGTTCAACCTGGCCCCCGGCGTCATCCCCATACTGCTTGAGTTGCCAACTGATGAGTTCAGCCCCGTGATTGGCAAACACCGCCCGCACGAAATCACTCTCGACGACGATATCTCTGACCCTGGTGTCGGACACGATCGGTTCGAACCCCGCGCCAGCGGCCGTCTCGACCGGCGCCGGCTGTGCGTCGGCCACGGGCGCCTGTGCACCGCCGGTCGGCGCGTTGCGAGCAGGCACGATGGCCGTCGGTGCCGGCACCGGCTCGGCGGCCACGTCGACGGCCTGATCGGCAGGAACCGGTGGGGGCCCTACTAGGCGCTGGTATATCACCAACACCAGGAAGGAGAGAAAAACAGCCAGCAATACTCGACGTTCCATAACAGCTTAGCGGCCTCGCGTTACTCCGCGCCCCGACGGCGCACCCCCGGTACGGGGTCGTATCCCCCAGGGTTGAACGGCTGGCAGCGACCCAACCGCCGCACAGTGAGCCAGAATCCATGGACACACCCATGACGTCGCACCGCTTCCTCGGCGTAGTGCGAGCAGGTGGGTTCGAAGCGACACGACCCCATGAACAACGGACCAAGCAGCACGCGATACGCACGTACGCCCGTCACCCACAGATGGACAAATGGTCGATTCAACCGGTGGCCGAGCCCCGGCATAACCGCCGGTTCACCCTTGCAATGTCGGGTGGTTTCGGAGTTGACGGCTGAGCGCGCGGCGGTAGTCGTCCACCAGGGCGGCAAAAGGAACATCCAGGAAATCACGTCGCGGAAGAACCACGAGGTCCAGACCAGCCGCCGGTTTATGGTGTCGGAAGAGTTCGCGCACACGACGCTTCGACCGGTTGCGCCAGACGGCCCCACCGAGGCGACG
>CALBET010000926.1 GCA_937888665.1 uncultured Acidobacteriota bacterium | reverse complement strand
GCCACGGTACGCATCGAGGCGCTGCGGTCGGTGAGACTGCAGATCTGACAAAGTATGACTAGACCACCGACAGGTGGGGCCGCGCTGGTCTGTTTTCGGGCCCGGCCGGATCAACGGCGACCGGCGTGCAGCCACGCGCTGAGTAGTTGCAGGCTGCCTCCGTTCGGCGTGCGATGTACGTGTTGCGCGTCAGATGCCAAGCCAAGCGCACGCACACAGTCCCCGCGCTCGAGCGCCTGGCGTGCCTGCTGGCGCAACCGCCACGCCCTGGCCGCCAGGCCCATCAGCGGCCCCAGATCCGCCCCGCAACGCGAGCAGACCCGCGCGCCACGAAAACGCGCCCGACAGACCGGACAGTGGTGGTCGACGGACACTAGCGATGTCCCTCGACGAAGAACAGGAGCTCTTCGAGCGCTCGCACGGCATTCTGCAGTTCGCTGGTGTTGCCGGCGGCGATCGCCGCGTCCATCTGGTCGTGAAGCTCGATTGCCGCCTCGCGATCCTCTTCGTGCATCTGGTCGAGCAAACGGCGAGAGCGTTCCAGTAGATGCGAGGCCGCTGCGCGACCAGCGGCCGGCAAGGCGGACGCCACGAGATCGATGTCCTCGTCGATGTTGTCGGGGGCGTCGGGCGCCGGCCATCCCTCCAAGACGTCGCCGCGTGACTCGTACAGCTCCCGAATACGCTGTTGGCCGGCTGCGATCTCGGCAGCGCTCTTGGCGGTGAGCGCGTTGGCAATGGTGATGTGCTTGGAGGCACCCGTTCGCTTCTCTACCGCCGTCACCTCGAGGATGCCGTCCAGATCCAGATGCATGCGACACAGGATGTCGTTGGGCTCTTCGGTCGGCGTCAGGCCCTCGACCTGGAAATCTCCGACCAGGACATTCCTCAATGCGTCTTCATCTTCTCCCTGATACACCTGGACGTCGACCGCCGTCTGATAGGGGTAGGCGGTGCTGTACCGCTCGGTGCGCGTCAAGGGCAACGGCGTGTTGCGGGGGATGATGGGCCGATAGCAATGCGGATACGGCACGCCGCCCCGCTCGCCGAGGTGCGAGACGCCGAACGAGTATGGAGACACATCGACCAGGACGCGCTCGATGGCGTGGCCGGCCAGCCGCGACGCCAGTACTCCTGCACCGAGCGCCACGCAGAGATCCGGGTGCACGGCCTGGCTCGGGTCGAGACCGATCCGCTCGCGCAGCAACGTGGAGACCAACGGCGTCCGCGTGGAGCCGCCCACGAGCAGGATCGCATCCAGTGCGTCCGGGGTCGTGCCCGCATCCCGGAGCGCCTTCGAGGTACTGTCCAGCGTCGACTCGATCAGCGGACGAATCAGCCCCTCATACTCCTCCCGCGAAATCTCGATATCGAGATGCAACGGCGTTCCGGACTCGATGACGAGCGCCGCCTCATGAATCTTGACATCCGGCTCGGCGCTCAGCTTCCGCTTGGCCTGCTCGGCCGCCCACCAGAGCCGGGCCTTCCCGGCCGAGTGTTCGCCGAGCTCGACGCCGTGTCGGTCGTGAAACGCCTTCGCCAGATGCGCCGCGAGCAGGTCGTCGAAATCGTCGCCACCGAGCCGATTGTCGCCGTGGCTCGACAGCACTTCCGTGATGTCGCCCTCGATGACAAGGACGGAGACATCGAACGTTCCACCTCCAAGGTCATAGACGAGGGCGGTCTGCCGGGAGCCGTCACCGAGGCCATAGGCGAGGCCGGCGGCGGTCGGTTCATTGAGGATGCGGACGACGTCGAGGCCGGCCAGGGCACCCGCCTCGCGCGTGGCGTTGCGCTGCGCGTCAGAGAAATAGGCCGGGACGGTGATGACCGCCTGTCGCGGAGGTTGCCCCAGGACACGGCTCGCCCACTCGGCGAGCTCGCGCAAGATGAGCGCCGAGACTTCCTGCGGCGTGAAGGTCTTGTCCGCCAGGGTCACGGGTTCCTGGCTACCCATCTGTCGTTTGATGCTGCGGATGGTGCGCTCGGGATACAGCACCTGCTGGTTGCGGGCCGCCTCACCCACCAGGAGATCGCCCGCCGTGGAGAATCCGACGCAGGACGGCAACATGCGCGTCTCCCCGGGCCCCAGGACGCGAACCTGTCCATCCACGAACGCGGCAATCTCCGAATTCGTCGTTCCCAGGTCGATCCCAACGATGCAATCACTCATGTCGTGGCCCTGCCGCCGGCGCGCAGGCCACTTTGACCTGCGCCGGCCGAAACACCGTGCCGCCCCACTCGTAGCCAGTGCGGTACACTTCGAGGACGGTCCCCTCGGGAACCTCACTCGATTCTTCCCTGTCGACCGCGCTCATCCGCTGGGGGTCGAACGGCTGCCCTTCACAGCGCACCGGACGGGCGTTGAGCTCGCCGAGCGTCTGATCGAGACGCTGGAGACCGAGCTCGTACCCGTTCGTCAGGGCGACCAGCGTCTTGGCGTGCGGGTCCGTGGTTGAGGGGCCCAGGAGGCGGTGCAGCCAGCGTCGACCTGGTCGTCTCGACACCTGTGCCCGCGCCGCGCCGACCGTTTCGAGCCCGCGGGCCAGCACATCCCGCAAATCGATCCAGGCGCCGAGCATGTCCTTCTGGCTCCGGTGCTCGGCGTCTCGTCGTACGTCGCGCTCGCGTTCGCGGCACGCGAGGTGAACGTCCTCGGCCGTCCGGCTTGCCTGGGTCCCGAGTGTCGTGTCGAGCTCCTTGAATGCCCGGCCCTGGAGCTTGACTTCGTGCGTGAGGGCGGTCATCGCCGCCCAGAGCATGTATGAATCAGTGGGGTCGTCACGCGCGCCGTTCGGCCGGGCGGGCATGTCCGGCATGACCGGCGGGATCGGCTCGTCCGCCACGGCCGCCAGCATCTCGCTGTCGATGCCCCCGGGCGGGTCCTCGTCCGCCAGCGTGTCGTCCAACCACCGCTCGAAACGCCGCACGAGGTCGTCCCGGTCCAGGTCACGCCGTATCCCCTCGCCGTGGTTCTCCACGAAGGTCACCCTCCTTTCAGCACGTCCAGCCACGGACCAGGGCTGACGAACCGCCGCGGACGAGCTTCGTCCGGGAAGAGCGACGCAAGCGGCGCCTGGGGATCGACAGCAAACAAGCGGTGGCGCAGACGGCGCCGGGGGTCGCGCAGCATGTCGTACGCGTCCCGGACCTTCTCGAACTGTTCGGGCGCGCGATCCGGCGGGTACTCCCGGACTTTCCGCAGGTAGGCGGCCCGCACGTCCTCATCCGACGCATCCTGAGCAATCTGCAGCACTTCGGTTGGGTCCATGGCCTCCTCTGATTGCATTACCGCCGCTTTCGCTTCGTGCGTCGTTTCCGGGACGGCCCGCCGGCCACCACCCGCGCCACAAACTCGTCGACGGACTCGCCGCGACCGATGGCGTCCTTGACCTCCGCCGCGAAGAGTTCCGCGATGTCGGGGGGCATGCCTGGTAGCCCCTCGAATCCGGCGCCCGCATTATCCTCGAGCCCGTCGAACTCGTCGAACTCGTCGAAGTCGTCCTCGTCGAAGTCCAGGGGGTCAAACGTGTCGAGCGGGTCGATGTCTTCTCCGCGTGCCCGGCGGCATCTGACGCACTGGCACGTGCCCCCGACGAGATCACCATAGTCGGGACCCGGACGATTGCGTCTGGGCGGTTTTTGCGCCGCCGTCTCGCGCGCCAGCACGTCGCGCGCCTGATCCAGCGTCAGGGTCAGGTCATCGAACTCGAACTGCCCGCGCACCAGCGTCGCGGCCTCTTCGACGAGCGCGGGGTCCTGCCGCCAGCGGGCCAACTCTACCGCGGCTCGTGCGCACACCACCCTGCGCACGAGTTGCCCGGTCACCGATTGCGCCCGCAGGAAGAGAAATCTGACGTCGGTGGCCCCTCCGCGCTCGAGGCCCGCCGCCGTCACGACGTAGGCCAGGTCGCCGCGACCGGCCGCCAGGGCCAGCTCCGCCAGCCCGCGGAGTTGGTCGGTGTCGAGCGTGTTCTGGTTTGCCGGAAACTGCTTGGTCACTTCGACCATCCACGGCGCCGGGATCTCCAGCTTCAGCCGAACATCCGCGGCCAGCGCGGCGATTCTGGCCAGGACACCGGGCAACGAGGCTCTCTCCGCGCTCGACAGCGCGCGCACCGACCCCAGTGGTCCGGCGCGTTGCCTCGCAGCGGCCGCGACCGCGAACGTGAGCACCGCGGCCGCCGGGCTGCTCCCGAGCAGCCGTTCGACTTCCGAGAGATGAGCCGCGGCGGGCTCGTCATCGCCGCGGGCCACGCTTGCCACATAGCCCAACGCCGCGAGCAGGGCTGGACGGTCCCCTTCCCGCGCCTGCGGGAGTGCCGACATCCGGGCCAGATCGTCCGCGGCCAACCACGGCTTGTGTTGCTGAAGGTGTCGCAGCGCGTTGCCGACCAGCAGACGAGGCCACGTCCCTCGCAGACCGGGATAGAGGGGGTCGAGCTGCTCGACCTTCGCGATGTATGTGAGCGCCGAACTGAATCTGCCGTGCGCTTCCGCCTCGTGCATCAAATGCGCGACCGGTTCGACATCTTCGGGACGAATTTTGTGCCAGGCCGCGGCGACGCGCTTCGCCCGGGTGCCCGGCTGCTGCTCCGCCCAGCCCAGCCACAGCGAGAATGCTTCGGGATGCGGGTCGAGGACGCACGCCCGCTGGTACAGTTCCTCGGGACGCAGGTAGGCTGGCGTGTCGCCCCCGTGTGTGGCCTGGGAGCCGGCCGACCGCTGTAGCTGTGTGAGCAGCCCGTCGGGGAGGCGTCGCAACAGCTCGGCCATGCGCAGCGACAGCGCCGCCGCCTCCGCCCCATTGGCGGCGAACCAGCCTTCCTTGACCGCAGCCCCCCGGAACTCCTCCCACAGGCTGCACGCCGCCACGACATCGTCCAGGGCGCGGCTCTCTTCCATCGCGCGCGCAAACAGTCGCAAGAACGTCGCATCGTGACGGCTTGGCCCGCCCATGGCCTTCAGGACCTTCGCCGGGTCAAGTCCGGCCACCACGCATCGCACCGAAATATGCTGTCGGAGGGTGTCGAGCCGCTCTGGCGCGGTCCGCTGACACTGATACACGACCGGACGGATGGCCTTGAGAATGTGACCCGGGTTGCCAGACTCGAACGCTTGATCGAGCGCTTCGAGCCCGCGCCGCTGGGTCGACGTTTCGGTGATCTGCGCGCGAAGGCGAGCTGCGGCGGGGGTCAGCGGCCGGGTTTCGTCGTCGGTGACCATCGCCCGTAGGGCTGGAACCAGGCGCGCCGGGACCGATTCCGGATCGATGCCCTCAAGGTAACGTTCGCACGCCTCGCCCTCGTCGCGGTAAAAGCTCGCGACCGCGCAGGTGAGCAGCTTCCAGGGCGCCAGCGGACTTCGGTGTGAGACCTCGGGCAGCCTGAGCGTGTCGTCTGTGACCGGACCGCTCGTCGCGGTCACGAACGCTGCGTCGAGCGCCGCCGCGGCCCGTCGGAGCGCGTGGTCCTGGGCCAGCGCATCGCATCCGGCCAGCGCCGCGAGATCCCAGACCCCGCACCGCAGAGAACGGTCGATGGCAGCGCGCGCTGGGCCCCCCAGGGCCGGGTCGTTCAGCGGCCGCACGAGTTCATCGAGCGACGGGGTCTTGGCCGCGTCGGGTGTCGTCAGGCTCGCAAGCCGGGTTCTGGCGGACGGGTACCGCCGCCGGACGAGGTCGGTCAGCGACTTCGCCTCCACCGTCAGGTTACGCTGGGTGAGAGCGTGAATCCGTTCGACGTAGGCATCGATGAGCAGCGCCTCCGAGGCGGCCGTGCCCGACGCGTGATGAATTTCTTTGGCCAGCGTGAGTGCGGTCACGTGGTCGCCGTCGGCGATCAACTGCCGCACGCTGTCTTCCGCCGCCGCACTGATCGCGGGGCCGGGGGCAGTGCTCCCGGCGGGACCAGACGCTGACCTGCTGCGGGGGGATCGTCTTCGCGACACGGAGAGGGACCTCCAGAGTCTCCGCGCAAATCTGGCTGCCGGGGATCGGCAGGCGAGCGCCGAATAATCTTACGGGAAAACGCCACCCGATCTGAATGAAGAATTCGGTCCCCACACATGCGCACCGTGACCGTTCCATCCCGGATTCCTCTGTGACACGCCTCTGCGTCAGTGAGGAGCGCGGCCGGCCCCTGAATGGCGCGTGCGCGCCACGCGGGGCGCTTGTCCGGATCCGGCCGAACGAGGAGGATGGCGTGTCGAAAGGGGATGGACGATCCCCGATATTCGACCCATGCGCCCCGACCGCGTCAAGCGGACTTGCTCCCCCACAAGCGTGTTGCCCTCGATCGAACGTTTGGTGGCGAAGATTGTCCGCCCGGCGGTGGGTCGAGCGCGGACAGATCAAGGTCCAGCATCCAGAAGCTCAACCGCAGAAAGCCTTCGGTCTGGCGTAGCGGGAGGTGAAAGATAGGCCGGAGCGTCAGCGCGGTTTCGATCGCAACGCAGCCCGAGCGGATCCAGGACGCCCCGCGCCTGATGAAGCGCCCGCTGGGACGAAGTGCTCTCTATGCTGAAGTACGCCGACGCCGACCACCCCATCGTGCTCCGGATCAGAGCAGCTCAGGCCGGTGCAGGGTAGCGGCAATCTGCTTCGAGCTAGCAGCCCGTGGCGCTGCCCTTGGATGATCGGGAGGCATCCCAAGGGGTCAATTGGAAGTTTCGGATGGCGTGGGACATGCCGCTGCCGGCCGTCAACCGGCGCGTCGAGGGGATCTGGCACGCTGATCTGTTGCGGCGCCAGGGGTTATTCGGTGTGGTCCGCGTACTCACATAACCAATTCGCAGGCCCTCGCGAGGGCCCTTTGTACCGGTTTCTTTTTCTCGCCATCTACGTGGACGTGGGCCTCCGGCGCACGGGCGTCTTCCGGGTCTTCAGGGGCGTAAAAAACTCTCTGCCCATTCGAGAGCGCGACCTGTACCGGAAATTTCACGAGGCGGTCACCCAGCCTAACCAGTACGGAAGGTTCTTCCACCTTGCTCACGACGTAAGCCGAGAAGGCGGTGTACTGCAATTTGTTCTTCTTGTAGTTTTGAAACGCCGCTCTCGTGACCCGGTGCTCCTTTTCGTCGTACCAAATCGCGGGGACTCTGCGGTACAACCATTCTGTGGGGTCGACAGGCGCACCGACTGCTGCAGACTCCCGCGGCGACGCCATCTACGCCGTAGTTTTCTGGCTCAAGGAGTGAGCGAGCTGAGCTGCGCTGTCAAGAGGGGTGCCCGCTGGGAGCGCACTTCCCTCGTTGTTGTCGATCTGAACACCGCCGTTTGGAGTGAATTCGACCTCGAGTTCACCGTCGCTTGTTTTCCAGTCGAACG
>CALBET010000925.1 GCA_937888665.1 uncultured Acidobacteriota bacterium | reverse complement strand
TCGGCCACCGTCATGCGCTCGATCAGCTTGAAATCCTGAAACACGAATCCCACGTGGCGGCGATACGCTTGCGTCTCCCGCGCGCCCATCAGCGACAGGTCTTCGCCGTCCACCGTCAGTCGCCCGTCGGTCGGCCTCTCCTGACATAACAGCAGACGCAGCAGGGTCGATTTCCCGGCCCCGCTGGGACCGGTCAGGAAGGCAAACTCGCCCTTGCCTATCGACAGAGACAGGTCGTGGAGCGCGTAAACGCCAGGGCGGTACGCCTTAGAAAGGTGCAGAACTTCAATCACTGCGCTAGCGCCGGAGGCCGAGGAAACGCCTCCCAAGTAGGAACAGTCATTGTAACATGCGCCCCGGTCACTCCCCGCCCCCGTCAGCCAGTCCACGTCGCAGTAAATCGTTGACCAGCTTGGGATTGGCGCGGCCGCGGGTGGCTCGCATGACCTGCCCCACCAGAAACCCGAGCGTCCCTTCGTTACCCGCGCGGTAGCGCGCGACGGCATCCGTCTGCTCGCCGATCACCACGGCCACGATCTCGCGGAGTGCCGCCTCGTCGCCAATCTGGGACAGCCCCTCCGCCTGGACGATATCCTCCGCCTCCCGTCCGGATCCGTACATCGACTCGAACACGTCCTTCGCCGCGCTCCCGCTCAGCCTTCCAGCGTCGACCATCGCCAGGAGACGACCGAGCGCGCCCGGCGTGACTCCAGCGCCGTCGATCGAGCCACCGTCCAGCTTGAGTCGTCTCGTCACCTCACCGGTCACCCAGTTTCCGGCGGCCCGTGCATTGCCGGACGCGGCCGCCGTCGCTTCGAAGAAGTGGGTCAGCGACGGGGAGTCGGCAATCTGTCCCGCGTCGGCCGGCGGCAGCCCATAGTCTCGGATCAGCCGCTGCTTCCTGGCTTCCGGGAGTTCCGGCAGGCTGTCGCGCACCTCGGCGATCCACTCGTCTGACACATCGACTGGTGGCAGGTCCGGCTCCGGAAAATACCTATAGTCGTGCGCCTCTTCCTTGCTACGCATCGACACCGTGCGGCCCACTGCTTCATCCCACTGCCGGGACTCCTGCACGATCCGCTCGCCGGCGCGGCACCGCGCCGTCTGCCGGACGAGCTCGTACTCGATCGCGCGCTGCAGGAAGCGAAAGGAGTTCAGGTTCTTGACCTCCACCTTCACCCCAAGCTCGGACTGCCCCTCGGGACGAATCGAGACATTGGCGTCGCACCGCAGACTCCCCTCTTCCATATTGCCGTCGTTGACGCCAACCGCCAGCAATATGGCCCGCAGCCGGGCGAAACAGTCCGACGCCTCCGCGGGAGACCGCAGGTCCGGATGCGTGACGATTTCGACGAGCGGCACCCCACTGCGGTTGAAGTCAAGGTAGCTATGGCGGTCGCCGTCGCTGTCGCCGCTGCCGACATGAAGCGACTTCCCCGCGTCTTCTTCGAGATGGACGCGGAGGATGCGCACCGCGTGCGGTCCGTCGTCCGCCTCGTAGTTCAGGACGCCGTCCGTGGCGATCGGGTGCTCATACTGGGAAATCTGATATCCCTTCGGCAGATCGGGATAGAAGTAGTTCTTCCGCGCGAAGATCGAACGGGGCTGGATGGTGCACCCGAGCGCGAGTCCCGCTCGCATCGCCAACTCGACGACGCGACGATTGAGCACCGGCAACGCCCCGGGAAACCCGAGACACACCGGGCACACGTGCGTGTTCGGGGGCGCACCAAATCGAGTACCGCACCCACAGAAAATCTTGGTCTCGGTCCGCAACTGGGCGTGAATCTCAAGCCCGATGACCGGTTCGAACGCCGTGGTACTCGCCATACCGGTGCCGCGGCGACTAGCTCGCGCGAGGACCCGCCGCCAACACCTCGGGATCGGCGGACCCAGCGAACGATTCAAAGTTCTTCCTGAACATCGCGGCGAGTGCCGCCGCCTGCGCGTCATAGTCCGACGGCGTTGCCCAGGTCTTCCGCGGCCGCAAGACGTCAGACGGCACTCCTGGGCAACTGAGTGGCACGTCCACGTTGAAGATGGGGTCGGTCTCGTACGGCACGTCGGCCAGCTCGCCACCCAGGGCTGCAGCAATCAACGCGCGCGTGTAGGCGATCGGCATCCGATGTCCGGTACCGAACGCCCCGCCTGTCCATCCGGTATTGACGAGCCACGTGGTAGACCCGTGGGCGGCCAGCCGATCTCCCAGCAGCGCCGAATAGGTGGTGGGAGACCAGACCATGAACGGCGCGCCGAAACAGGTACTGAACGTGGCCGTGGGCTCGGTGACCCCGCGCTCAGTCCCGGCGACCTTGGCGGTGTAGCCTGAGAGAAAGTGATACATCGCGGCGGCCGGTGAGAGCCGAGCGATTGGCGGCAGGACGCCGAAGGCGTCAGCGGTCAACATGACAACGTTGCTGGGATGGCCGGCCTGACCCGACGCCACCACACCGTCGATCGCCGACAGTGGATAGGCGCCACGGGTGTTCTCGGTGACGGAGTCATCGTCAAAGTCGAGCTGGCGGGTCACGGGGTCAACGGTGACATTCTCGAGCACGGTCCCAAATTGACTGGTCGTGGCGTAGATCTGAGGCTCGGCTTCTTCTGACAACTTGATCATCTTCGCGTAACAGCCGCCCTCGAAATTGAACACGCCATGGTCGCTCCAGCCGTGCTCGTCGTCGCCAATGAGATGGCGGGCCGGGTCGCTCGACAGGGTCGTCTTCCCGGTCCCTGACAGTCCGAAGAACAGCGCGACATCGCCGTCGTCGCCGACGTTGGCCGAACAGTGCATCGGCATGACTCGTCGCAACGGCAGCAGATAGTTCATGACCGTGAAGATCGACTTCTTGATCTCCCCGGCATAGGCGGTCCCGCCGATCAACACCAGCTTCTTCTCGAGATTCAGCAGGATGAAGACCTCCGAGTTCGTGCCGTGCGCGGCGGGATCGGCATGACACGTCGCGGCGTCGATCACGGTGAACTCCGGCTGGAACGCGTCCAGCTTGGAGCGGTCCGTTTCCGTGATGAACATGTGGCGCGCAAAGAGACTGTGCCAAGCGCGTTCCGTGATCACCCGGACGGGAAGCCGGAAAGACGGGTCCGCGCCGGCATAGCAGTCCTGCACGAAGATGTCCTTCCCGCGCAGATGCTCTCCGACCAGGCGATGCACCGCGTCGAATCGGTCGCCGGCAATGGGACGGTTGATGGCGCCCCAGTTGATATTGCCGACGCTCGTCGGCTCCTCGACCAGAAAACGGTCATTCGGAGACCGCCCGGTATGCTGCCCGGTGCGACACACGATCGGACCGCCGGCCACCACCGTTCCTTCGCGTCGCGCGATCGCCTCCTCGTACAGCGCGGCCGTGGACAAATTCCAAAAAACCGAAGCCGGGTCTACGATGCCAACTGCTTCAAGGCGCTGATCCGCTGTCACGTGTCACTCCGTCGGTGCCCGCTGGGCGTGTTCGAAAGGGATGGTCTCAACCGAATTGCGGCGGCACATCGTACGATCAGCCTGGTATCACGTCAAATGTGCGTTTTCGCGCAGCTGTGTGCGCCCCCTCCAATCCGTCCGATAAGACCGGTGTCATGACGAGTCACAGATCGGCGGCACGTTTCACCGGACGGCTCGGCCTGGCGCGGGTCGCGCCGGTTCTCCTGCTCGCCGTCATCACGGCGCGGTGCGTATCGCGGACGGCCCCAGCGCTCCCGGCGCCGACCATGGACCAGGCGGTGATGCTGCGGGTGGCGGTGGGAA
>CALBET010000924.1 GCA_937888665.1 uncultured Acidobacteriota bacterium | reverse complement strand
AAGTCATTTCCATTGACGCCCCACAAGTCTGGTCAGTTCTGCAAGAAAATCCGCGGCAAGATTCACTACTTCGGGAAGATCGACGATCCCGACGCGGCGCTGCGGCGGTATTACGAGCACGCCAACGGTCTTCACGCGGGCGCGATCAGCCAGGTGGACCGCACAGGTGAGGTGACGGTGGCCGAACTGGCCAATCAGTTTCTTGCGGCAAAGGATCGCAAGAGGGCCAACGGCGACATCGAAGCCGCAACCTTTGTCGAGTACCACCGTGACTGCGAACTGATGGTGCAGCATTTCGGTCGCGACCGTGAGGTGAGCTCGATCACGCGACGTGACTTGGCCGAGTTTCGGGACTTCTTGGGAAAGGGCGTCAACGCGACGACACTCAACAACCGCATTGGCAGTGCCCGCAGCATCCTGAAGTTCGCCTACGACCAGGAGTTGATTGAGCGGCCGGTGCGATTCGGGGAGGAGTTCAAGCGCCCAGAGAAACGGTTGCTGCGGCGAGCCAAAGCCGAAGCGGGTAGAACGTATTTCCATGCAAACGAGATTCGTAGCTTGATCGAAGTGGCTCCGCCGGTACTCCGTGCCATGGTGTTGCTCGGGATCAACAGCGGATTGGGCAACACGGATATCGGCAACCTCCCGGCCAACTGCATTGACTTGGAGAGGGGCTGGCTCGACTACGCTCGTGTCAAGACGGGCGTACAGCGGCGGTGCCCGTTGTGGCCGGAGACCGTGGAAGCCATACGAGCCGCTATGGCCGACATGGCAAGGCACCGCCGGCAGCGGACAGCTTCAGCGAAGGCGCTGCTGTTCGCGACGCGGATGGGGCTCCCGTTCACAAGAGAGGAGTACCACGCTTCTCGTAACGGGAAGCCGCACGTCGTTCTGCACGATGCGGTTGCCGACGCGATGCAGAAGGCTATGAAGAAGGCCGGCGTGTGCCTGAAGGGCCTTGGCTTCTACGGATTGCGGCGATCCTTCGAGACCATCGGCGCGGAGACCGGCAACCAAGTGGCGGTCGACCACGTTATGGGTCACGTGCCCGCCACGTCGGACATGGGGGCGGTGTACCGGCAGCACGTCGCCGAGAGTGCCCTGCGGCAGGTGACCGACCACGTGCACACGTGGCTCTTCGGCACGGCCATCGACGGCGAGCCCGTCGCGACCGCGGTCAGAAATACTCGCGGGTCGGCGAAGCCGAAGACTTCCGCGAAGGCCGGCGACCGGAAGGGCGGGGCACCGAGCGGGCGGGGTCGCGGCCAGAGCGCTGCTCCTCGAACTCCCGCAGGGCGGCAGACGGGATCTTGAACTGGGGCCGCCGTGAGTTCTTGGACGCCACGTTGAAGGCGCGCAGCTCACCGGACTTGATGAACCCCAGGACCTTGTCGCGCGAGATGCCCCACATCTCGGCGACCTGGGCCGGGTTGAAGTAGGTCGTGTCTGCAGCGGAGCGTGTAGGCGACACCGGTACACCGCGGGGCTTGCGGCTCACGCCGGTCGGTGGAGCTTCGGCCTGCTGAGCCGTGACCGACTCTGGCAGCTCGCGGTCGCCGCCGCTGTCGTCATCGGGCAGGGTGCTGCGGCGGATCATCTCGGCTGCCTCCTGCCTGGTGGGAAAGGGTTCATGAACGATTCTTTCGGTTGATGGTGTGAAGCTTCCTCGTCCGTGACGTAGTGCCGCGACGCGAGGTTGTTGGGCCGGGCTACTCGGGCAAGGCCGCCCGGGTGGAGGTCGCCAAGCTTCGGGGCCGGTGTTCTGGGATGAGATTTCAGGCACTTTTCATCACTTTTCTGACGGACGAACGCCTGAAATGGAGGGGCGGGAGTGACGGGAAATCTGTTGCGTTGCGTCCGCGTTATGGTCAGATTTGGCCGGGGTGGTGGCGTCATCGGCGTCTGGACCCCCGCCCGTCCGGCCCTGTTTTATCAACACCCACCCAGGTCGCCGTGATGACAACAGATGGTGGCGCTCACGACGGTGATCGATCACCCTCCGACGCCACGGATGGTCATCAGGGGGCTTCCTCGCTCGACCGACTCGCTGCGTGGTCCCTCGATACGCAGGCTTTCGTCCGCAAGCTCGGTGGTCTTTACGAAAGATGGAGCGCGCGTCCGCCCAACAGCCCGGCTCAGCGACGGACGTTCGAGCGAACGTTGAGAGACCTGGTCGGCGATGCCGAGAGTCTTGAGGCTCGTCTCGTTGGTATCGGAAACGGTTTGCCAGACTTTCGCCGAGGCGATTGGGGTAGTGGCGACGATCGTGTGGCCGGCGAGGTCTATGCGCAACTGGTCACGACTCGATTCCTCGATGCGTGGCGTCTGATGATTCGGCTCCTGGAGCGACAGGTCGCGGAGATCCAAGAGCCGAAAACTGCGGCGGAATGGCGGACGTACTTCCGCCGCTTCGATGATATCTGGAAGGGTGCGCAAGACCTGGGTAAAGCCGCCCGCGCGGTCCAAGTGATGTTGGAGGAGTCGGGACTTGCAGTGGTCTCGTCTTCAGAGGGCTTTGAGTTCACAACGCAACCGGATTATCCGCGGGTTTTGCTTGCGGAAATCAGCAGCACCTGTGGTGATCTAGTTGCCTTCTTGGTCTCGGAGGAAATCCTCAGGGAGGACGGCGAACCGCCGACTCCGTCGAAAGACATCGTCGCAATGCGCGGCACGGGGGGTGGGAGCGGGACCGAGAGAGTGCGACCCTTAACGGAAAGGTTGGTTCGCTATCTTGATGTGGTGGACCGTTTGATCGCGCCGCTCACCGAGTCATCTTTTCTGCGGCTTGAGGGAGACGCTGAGCGGATCGTGGCGCAGTTACGTTCGAAGCTGCGGCGGCTGCTCGCGGACGCGACGTTCCGCTACGAGACGGCCAACAACGTCCTGCATGCCGTTCTTCAAATGGCGGATCCCCTTTTTGTCGCCCCCCGCGAGGCATTGGGTCATGCAGCGGAAGTGCGAGATGTCCTGCGGGACTTGGCTTTACAAGATTCAGCCTTTGGTAGGGCAGTCGACTGTGTAGAACGTGCTGCTGCGTCGCGGCTGCGAGGCAAACGGACTTGGGAAGACCTAGATGAGGTAGAGAAGGCGATTGTCAGCCACCTCCGCCTACACCCCGGCTCTACGAGGGAAGAAGTGTTGGCGGGCATGCCGCGAGTCTCGCCCGGCACCGTTTGGCGCCGCCTCAGAGACCTTCGGCGTGACGGTCTTATTGATTCCGGTCGCGGCGTGCGCACTGAAGGAAAGCACGCGGAAGGCGGGGTGACACTACCACCGGTCATGCCGCCGAAACCCGCTGACAAGAGATCCGGTGGTTCTGCCCCGTTGATCTATCGGTTAACCGAGCTTGGTGAACGGCTCGGCCCGGCCCCGACCGGCGCGTGAAATCTGCGTGAAATCTCATGCAGGGCGGGGTCGGGCGCCTCATGGCCCCGCCGCGGCGAGAAACCGCCTCGGTGACGGACGGCGTCTTTTCAGCCGTCGAACTACGGAGGCCTAGTTATGGCCAAGTCGGTCGCGGGGGGTTCCCCGCTCGGTGGTGATGATGCCCGCCAACCTCATGAGGATGGCAGGCAAGTTGTAGAGACGCCGTCGTCTGGCGGTGTCGTTTCTCCGCAGGAGACGCCTGTCGTCGAGCCTGCGGTGTCGTTGAACCCGTTCGCGGATTTGGCATCGCTGAATCTGGGGGCGAGCTACACGACGGATGGCGTCAGAGTGAAGCGCAAGCTTCTCACGATGCCGATGGGATCGCCCGACAAGAAGCAGTTCTTTAGGGCGATTCGCGAAGAGACGGATTTCATTGCTCGTGTCTACGAGCGTCCGGTTCCCGGCGATCTGAAGCCCACAATCTACTTCGTCGCGCCGGCCCTCCATGGCGATGCGTCGTTGGCACGTGTGCTGAAGATGGTGAAGCTCGTCAGGTGTGTTTACCACGACACTCACGCGCCATTCCTCTGGCCGATCTCGATCGGTCAACGGGACAACGCGTGGAGTCGAACGGCACTCGACATCGCGTCGGCTGCAGCGGATGGCTATGTGCGGTGCGTGCCGGATGGTCGTAATGGCTACGCCATCGAGTTGCCTGAGGATCCGCTCGGAGAGCCGACGTGGCCAGAGCTGACCCGTTCGGAATGGTTTGACCTCGCGTTCAAGGGTCGGGTTATCGACTCCTTCGACCACGAGGCGATCCGTGAACTGAGGGGCGCGCTCTAGTCATGTCACCGCTCGATGCTGTTCGGGAATTCGTCAGCGTCGACTTCGAGTTCTCGTCGCCGTCCGGGCACCGGCCTACCGTCCGGTGTCTGGCGGCACGAGAACATCGAAGCGGCCGGCGGCACCTCCTCTCGTATGACGAGCTGGTGCGGATGAAGACCCCGCCGTTCGATATCGGCCCGCGGACGGTCGTGGTGGGTTATTTCTTGTCGGCGGAGATGAGCTGTTTCCAGCAGTTAGAGTGGCCCCGCCCGGCGAACATGCTGGACCTCTTTGTCGAGTTTCGTAACCAACTGAACGGCCACACGTTGCCGCTCGGCTTTGGGCTACAAGGCTGCTTGAACTACTTCGGCGAGCCGTTGATCGAAGAGAAGGAGCACTGGCGGGACGTGGCAATCCGTGGCCCAGAGACCGCCGACGAGTGGCAGGGTTTGATGAACTACTGCATGCAGGACGTCGATGCCTGTGTCGGGCTCTTGCCAAAGGTCTGCGCCTACCTGAAAACGCACGACGATCTTCTTCGGGCACTCCTGCGTGGTCGATATGCCTGGGCGGTTGCCGACATGCAGCACCGCGGCGTCCCGATCGACATGCCGCTATACAACTGGGTCACGCGGAGGTTGGCGGAGATCGGTGCGGATGTCCGAAACGGGATAAACGCGAAGTACGGTGTGTTTCGCGCCGACGGCAGTTTCAGCATGGCTAATTTCCGGCGGTACCTCATCCAGGAGAACATCGCTTTCCCGCTCGACGTTGACGGGGATACGCCGTTGATGGACGAGGAGACGTGGTCGGATGTGGTCAAGTACGCACCACAGCTACGTGAACTGCACCAGTACCGACAGACGTTCGAGGGGACGAAGAACATCGGTCGGCTCGCCATTGGGCCTGACGGTCGAAACCGTGTGCTGCTTGGTCAGTTTGGCGCACGTACGGGACGGAACACGCCCTCGACGACCGAGTTCGCCTTCGGGCCGTCGAAGTGGACTCGCTCATTCATCCGGCCGGCACCCGGGATGCAACTGGACTATCTCGACTGGCGGAGTCAGGAGATCGCCATCGTCGCGGCGTTGTCCGGGGACGAGGCGATGATGGACGACTACCGCCGCAGTGATTTCTATCTGGCGTTCGCAATACGCGCGGGTCTAGCACCGTCTGATGCAACGAAGGAGAAACACCGAGATATTCGCGCTGCCGCGAAGGTTGTGTGTCTCGGCGTCATGTTCGGGCAGTCCGCCTACGGTATGGCTGCCAAGCTCGGCATCAGTACAACGGAGGCCGAGAAACTCCTACGGGCCCACAAGCGCGTTTACCATCGATTCTGGGCCTGGTCTGACGCCGCGGTCGACCATGTGTCCGTCCGTGGTGTTATCCGCACGTGTTTCGACTGGCGGCTCCATCGCATCGCTAGTGTCGATGAGGCTTCAACGAAGAAGCAGTGGAGATCTGTACGGAACTTCCCGTCACAGGCCCACGGCGCCGAGATGCTACGGCTGGCGTGTACCTATGCCGCCGACGAAGGACTTCCGATCGTCGCCCCGATTCACGACGCCGTCTTGATCGAGGCGTCGGTGGAGGCCATGCCCGTGGTGTCGGCGCGGATGGAGGCCCTCATGCGGAAGGCATCACGGGATGTCCTGCGAGGCTTCGAGGTGGATGTCGAACATACGGTTACCGGCGATGGCGAGCGGTACGTCGACGAGGACGGCAAGGAGTTCTTCGATCGAATCATGGGGATCGTCGGTGAACCGCCCGACCACCCTGCCGCCCTAGATCAACTGCCGCCCAGGGCGCCGTTGGTGGGCCGCGACATGCAGTGAATCACTGCTCACGTTGCAGTGATTTCATGGAACCGGGTCATTCTTATTTCTTTTCTTCTTCTTCTATTCCTTCAACGACCGGTGTAAACGTTCCCGGTAGATGGGGCCTTGATGGTCAGCCACGTCCATGTCTTTGAGCAGGCGATCGCCGAATCGTCAAAAGCACCGCCCGCACCACCACAGGAACCCGACACCCGTCAAACGGATCAACGGAAACCTCCCCGCCAGATCAGACGGGCCACGGTTCCATTCGTGCGGGGGCCGATCCCGTTGAAATGGTTGGTGACGGCTGCATCCTTATCCCGTAGCGCCGCCCGCCTATCGGTTGCCCTCTGGTATCGGCTCGGTATCACGGGCCAAGTCGTAGACCTAGCCTCACCGCAAGGGGACCAACTCGTCGTCCGCATAGACCGGCAACTGCGCAATGAATGTGATCTTGAGCGGTGGCACGTGAGTGAAGGGGTCCGGGACCTGGCAAACGCCGGTCTGATCCGGCCGTTGAAGGCTGGCCGAGGTCGCTGTCCCGTGGTCGAGGTAGTCGTTCACGGTACGCCGGGTTGAAGACCTCTCGCCTGGCGCGACAGCGAGCCGCCTACGGGGCGAGCGACGCCTTGGACGAGTCTGGTAGGGGCATCACCTGACTGCCCTCCACGGCGCGCCTATGGGCCGTGGTGGCGATCACGGACAAGCAGGCCGACAAAGCCTTCACGGCAAGTTGAGGTACGCCCGCCACACCCGCGAATAAGCGCAGCCCCAAGCCTCGTCATGGCTCGCCCGCTCAAACTCCAGGGGGTCGAGGCCGGGCGTCTTGGCGAGCCGGTCGAGCGAGTAGTTCC
>CALBET010000923.1 GCA_937888665.1 uncultured Acidobacteriota bacterium | reverse complement strand
CAGAGCACGCGGCCAGACATCGTCTCGACGCTGAAGCAGGAGACCGCCGGCGGCGGCCAACCCGGGCAACTCGGATGGCGTAACGCGCTCATCATCACGCAGCTCACCGTGTCGCTCGTCCTTCTGATCGGCGCCGGCCTCTTTCTGCGCAGCTTTCAGCCACCTACCTGCCGGCACACCGAGCCAGTCGCACCGATCCGGTCGCGGCGTTACGCGCCGACTGAGGATCGAGTCCGAACGCGCGGCCTGGTCGGCGTTGTATTCTTCAGTGCGCTGGTGCATCACTGCGACCGGGTGGCTCGGGGCGCACTACCACGGCCCACTCACCCAGACGTCAACAACAAAGGCGGCAAGACATGCCACGACTTTCATCCCCGATCGAGCAACTCAAGAACCACTACACCGTAGTTGTCGTCGGGTCCGGTTATGGCGGTGGGATCGCCGCCTCACGGCTCGCCCGGGCTGGACAGCAGGTGTGCGTGCTCGAGCGCGGACGAGAACGACAGCCTGGAGAGTACCCCGACACGCTGCCCGAGATGGCGCGTGAGGGACAGGTCGACACGCCACAGGCCCACATCGGGTCACGGACCGGCCTCTATGACTTCCGCGTCAACGATGACATCAACGTCTTCCTCGGTTGCGGGTTGGGCGGCGGGTCGCTGGTCAACGCGAACGTCTCGCTCCCACCGGAGCGCCGTGTGCTCGAGGACGCCCGTTGGCCTCAGGCACTCCGCGACGATATCGACACGCAACTGGCCGCGGGCTTTCGACGCGCTACCGACATGCTCAAGCCGCTTCCCTATCCGGCCGATAGCCCGACGCTACCCAAACTGGAGGCCCTCGAGCGCTCATCCGCCGAGTTCGGCGGCCATTTCTCCCGCCCTCCTCTCAATGTCACGTTCAAGGATGGTGTCAATCACGTCGGGGTCGAACAGCGCGCGTGCGTCTTGTGCGGCGATTGCGTCAGCGGGTGTAACCACGGCGCGAAAAACACGATTCTGATGAACTACCTCCCCGACGCACGGAACCACGGCGCCGAGATCTACTGCGAGGTCTCGGTCCGGTGGCTGGAGCGGGCGGGCGACACCTGGCGGGTCCACTATCAACTGGTCGAGTCCGGCCGCGAGGCCTTCGATGCGCCCACCTTGTCCCTCACCGCCGATCTCGTCGTCCTCGCGGCGGGGACGCTGGGCTCTACCGAGATTCTGCTCCGGTCGAAGACCGCCGGGTTGGCGGCGTCCGACCGGACAGGATTCCGGTTCACGGGGAACGGCGACGCGCTGGGATTCAGCTACAACACCGACGACACCATTAATGGTGTGGGCTTCGGTGACCGGGATGTCAGCGGGCGGGAACCGGTGGGCCCCTGTATCACGGGGCTGATCGACCTCCGGAACCAGCCGAACCTCGAGGACGGGATGGTCATCGAAGAAGGCTCCATCCCCGGTGGGATGGGCGGCGTGCTGCCGGCGGCCCTGTCGGGCGCCGCTGGCGTCGTGGGCCAGGACCCCCTTGCGGGGGGCGCGCCGGCGCCAGACTCCGCCGGCGCGGGCCGGGTGCGCGAGAGCCTAGTCCACGGACCCTATCGCGGCGCCGTGCGAAACACCCAGACCTATCTGGTGATGAGCCACGACGACGGGGCCGGCCGGATGACGCTTGACGATGACCGGGTTCGCATCACCTGGCCGGGGGTTGGGGAACAGGCCATCTTTGGGACGGTCAACGATCGGCTTCGGGCGGCGACTCGGCCTCTGGGCGGTGTCTATGTCAAGAACCCGTTGTGGAACAGACTGACGGACCATCAGTTGACGACCGTACATCCGCTCGGCGGGTGTGTCATGGCCGAACAGGCCCAAGAGGGCGTCGTCAATCACAAGGGCCAGGTGTTTTCCGACACCACCGGGGCCGCGGTCTACAACGACCTGTACGTCGCCGACGGCTCGATTGTCCCGCGACCGCTCGGCGTGAACCCGCTCCTGACCATCTCCGCACTGGCCGAGCGCTGCTGCATGCTGATCGCCCAGGACCGCGGGTGGTCGTTCTCCGATACGCTGCCGTCGGCGCCCAGCCAGCCGCCGGCGGCGCCGACCGGCCCTGGCCTCCGGTTTACCGAGACGATGCGTGGTCACTGGTCGACCGAGGTGACCGATGACTTCCAGGCGGCGGCCACTCGGGGCAAGCAGGACGGCTCGACCTTCGAGTTCACCCTGACGGTGATCTCGCACGATCTGAAGGCAATGGTCGAGGACCCTCAACATGCCGCGCGTATGGTTGGCACGGTACTCGCGCCGGAGCTGTCCGCGAGCCCGCTGACCGTCAGCGACGCGACCTTCAACTTGCTCGTGGTCGACCCGGACGAAATCCTCACGCGGAAGATGCTGTACCGGATGACGCTCGCCTCACCGGAAGGCAAGACGTACTTGGTCACCGGCTTCAAACGTATTCAGAACACGCTTGGTCCGGACATCTGGGATGACACGACGACGCTCTTCATCACCGTTCACGACGGCGAGAGCGAAGCGGCGCCGGTGCTGGGTCGAGGGGTGCTCCATATCGAGCCAGCCGACTTCCTGCGTCAAATGACGACGACGGAGGTGACCAACACCGAGACCATACAGGAACGCCTCGAGGGGCTCGCGCGATTCGGGCTACTGTTCGCGGGGGGGCTCCAGGACGTGTATGGCGGCGTGTTCGCTCGTACGAGCGAACTGGTCCCTGACGCACCGCCTCGACGACGTCGGGCGTTGCGGATGAGCGCGCCGGAGGTCCACCACGTCATGACCGCGGACCGCGTGACGGTCCGGTTGACCCGCTTCAACGGAGGCGACAAGGGCCCGGTGGTGCTGTCACCGGGATTTGGTACGTCTGTCGCCGCGTTCACGATCGACACCGTAGAAACCAACCTGCCGGAGTTCCTATTCGCGCACGGCTACGACGTGTGGCTGTTCGACTACCGGGCGAGCCCCGCGCTGGCGTCCGCGAGCCAGTCATTCGACATCGATCTCGTGGCCACCCGCGATTACCCGGCCGCGATCGGGAAAGTCCGCGAAATCACGCGCAAGCCGAGCGTCCAGGTGGTCGCCCATTGTGTGGGGTCGATGTCATTTCTGATGTCGCTCGCCTCGGAGCTCAGGGGTGTTCGGTCGGCGGTCTGCTCGTCACTGGCCTTCTTCCCCCTCTCGCCCACGTCCAACCAAATCAAAGCGGGTCTCAACCTCGGCTCGCTCATGGCCGCACTCGGCGTCGAGACGATCAGTACCGACTTCGACGGTGCCGACAGGCTCGACCGGATGATCGAGGCGGTGCTGAAACTCGGGCCGACGGCCGAACGATGTGACAGCGCCGTTTGCCGTCGCATCCTGCTGATCTATGGCGAGGTGTACAAACATGACCAACTCAACGCGGCTACCCACCGAGCCATTCACGAAATGTTCGGGGTGGCGAGTATCACCGCGTTCCGTCATCTCCTGCTCATGGTGCGAGAACGCAAGATCGTCAACAAGGACGGACGCGACGTGTATCTCAATCACCTCGACCGGTTGGCGCTCCCGATCACGTTCATCCACGGATCCGAGAATCGGCTGTTCTTCCCTGAGGGCACACTCAAGACCGTCGAAGCCCTGAGTGCGGCGAACGGTGCCGAGTTGTACAAGCACGTGCTGATACCGAACTACGCCCACATGGACCTGTTCATCGGCCGGAACGCCGCTCGTGATGTGTTCCCGACCATCCTCTCGGCCCTGGAAGACCACAACTAGCGGAGTGTCCCAATGCCGATACATCCCGGTCTCAAAGACCTGCTGAGCTACCCGCTCATGTCCGCCTTCCGCGAACGCCGCACCCGGCGCATCGCGCGCGGCGTGTCGGTAAACGCCGGACCCCTCACCCACACCAGCACCAACCCGCCGGCGCCGCTGACCCCACTCGAAGAAGCGGTGATCATCGTCTCCACCGGGCTCACCGGCCCGGTCATGCATGACGGCCCCCTCAAGCGACCCGACGGCGGCGACGAGCTTGGCTCCCCGTTTTACAACCTGGTTGGGCGCGCCACGAGCAGTCCGGACAACAGCCACGCGACCGCCTTCTTTCTGATCAACGACGACGGCATCTGGCTCCTCAAGCGGCCGAACGACCGAGAAGCGTTGCAACAGATGGCAACACGGCCGGCAAGTTGGGACGACTGGAGCGATGCCGACTGGCTCACAGCCGCCGAGGCGGTGAAGATACAGATCTCGGACAGGCGGCTGGAGTTTCCTCGGCGGTTTCCGTATTACCTCGGCTGGAACAAACAGACGTCGAATGCGCCCGGCACCACGATTCTGCTTCCCGTCGTCGACTGCACACGCCAATACATCAACGCTATCCTGACCGTGCTGTCAGAACCGGAGGGGCAGCGCCCAGTCTTTATCGACGACTGGCAGAAGTTCGAGCCGAAGGATCTCGCGGAGGCGGCGTTGTGGGTGGGCGCCCAGTTCGGTTTTCCCAGGAAGATCCCGTATCAGCCGGTCGGCGGCATCAAGTGGGTGCGCAACGGTTTCGCGAACCGGGACCTCAGCGCGCCGCTCGGCTTCGGGCACGCCATGCGCACGGACTACGAATCCTTCTTCCTGCTACAGAACCTGATGCTTCTCGCTCAGGGCATGGGGCTCGGGGGGTGGATCCACGCCTCTGTGTTCGCGCCCTGGATTCTGCAGCGCAACCCTGACAAGGGGGAGTTTGGTCTGGGGTTCCGGATGCACGAACCGAAGAAGAAGTGGCTGCACTGGCCTCCGTTACCATCGACCCAGCCGAACCCGGTCGGCATCGACGGTGTGCTCGAAGGTCTGTGTCCTCCCTACGTGGCGTCCATGAACGACGCCGTCGACACGGTGATTGCGGACAAGTACGGCCCGCAGGGCATGTACGGAGACGCCACGACATTCGCCGCACCGTTCAAACACTCGGCGGACGCCGAGGAGTATCTGCGACAGCAGACGCCGTTCTCGCCGCAGGCCGTCGAGTACTGCAAGGAAATCTGTACCTACATCCTGGACAAGTATGGGCGGTTCCCGGCGCATGTCGATGCGTTCTACGTGCCCGGCATCTGGCTCCAGTTCTCGCACCTCGAACTCGAGTACTACGACCGCTTCTACAAGCCTGACCTCGTGAAGCGGCAAGCCGCGCACGACGCAACCTGGGGCCACCATGAGCCAGGAGACCCGGTCGAGTGAGGCGTCCTCTTTCCGACAGATAGCTGTAGTTCGGCCGCCTTTTGGCCTCACGAACGACGTTAGTACGTCTTCAGACGGACCCTGCCGAACCTGAGGAGCCTCGTCGCCGACTTGCGATGCTGTTTTCCCTCTTTCGCCTTCTGCACAGGTACGACCTTGATGCACGTGAGCCCGTCGGCGCTCTCCGTGAGCGCCAAGCGCAAGGCTTCGGTCACGACGACGCGCTTCTGAACCGGGGTCAGCGCGTGAGGCTCGCGCAGATCATCGTGGCGCAGGGCCCGATTCGGAATGTCGCAGTGGCCCGGCGCGCCGAAACAGCGTCCGTGTCCGAAGATGTTGAAGAACCCGACGTAGCCCTTCTCCGTCTTGCGACCCGTCCGGTAGTTCGCCTTGGGATTGTTGAAGTAGATCAGGGCCTCGAATGAGTCGTCCGAATGGTCGATTCCCTCGAAGACCAGGTCTGCCCGGCTGAACGAGGTCGGGGGAATGTCCTGTGACGTGATTGACATCTCCCGCGTCAGATCCAGCGACGAGGGTCCGATTGAAGCCACGTTTGGGTTGATATTTGCTTGCATTAGGCCCGGTGCCATGGAAGAAAGAGCAGCGTCCCGTGAGCGCACCAGCTGGGGACGGGGAGCCCGTGCAAGCCGGCAAAGTAGAAGAATCCGCGCTCGTCATCGAGGTTTTGAGCCGAAATGTTCTTGAGACCCCGGAAGGCTGTGCGGTAGTTCTCGACGTCCGAGTCGCTCATCCGGAAGATATTCTGTCGACTGGCCAAAGCTGCCTCCTTTTCATCCGTCGCCTCAGCCGAAGGGCCTATTCTCTGACGACGCTTGAATACCCTACTATCGAACGGCACCCTGGAACGCGCAAGTCTCACGCCCACACACAGTAAGCCGTTGGACCGGCTGCTTACGGGGATTCGAAACCTCTGAATCCTCTGAATCCTCTAGAAACCCGCTCGATTGGAACGATCCCGGAACGGTGAACCACCTGTCGGCCGGTCAGACACGGACGAGCTGCGGTAGGTGATCGAAATGTCTGTCACGAGCGTGAAGCGTCAAGTTGTGCTGCAGAACTAGCGCGGCCAGCCACATATCGTTCGTCGGAATCGGCGTGCCCTGTTTCCGGAGTTGCCGGAACACCGCTGCGTAGTGGTGGGTCGTCTGGTCGTCAGCGAACAGGACGCGGACCCCGTCCTTCAAGAGAAAACTCCGGAGGATCCGCTCGTTCTCCGCTGTGCGGCGCCCGTGAGCGAAGCCGGCCCGAAGTTCGCCGAGCACCACGAACGGCAACAGAATTGCCTCGGCTTCTTCCAGGAGCGCCACCGTCTCAGTGAGACCCTTGCACAGATCGACGTATCGATTCGTGTCGAGCGCGACCCTCACCGCCAGAGCCCCTCATCCAACCGATCCTGTGCGGCGAGCGCCGACTCCACGGCCTTGTCGGCCCTCCAGGATCCGGCGACATCACCGAGATCCCGTCGCCTTTGCGGCGCGCCCCTCACGCCCGCCCCTTCAGCTAGCGCATCGACGACGGCTTCGTTCAAGCTCGTGCCAGCCTCGCGCGCGCGTGAGCGCAGCGCGTCGTCAACAGCTGGCGGGATCCCACGAATCGTGTACTGCATGCATCCAGTATAGGCATTGCATGCATGTGCAGCAAGCACATGGTGTCCCTTCCTGCCGCACGCATCCGCCCTGAGAGCGTTCACTGTTGCGTCGCCCCCCGTCAGCACCCATACTCAGCACACTTGACCCTGGGATCACCGAGTAGCGCTATCGGTTCCACTCTCTCGACACCCCTTGGTGAGGCTCGCTGCCGGCTGGCTCCATCTGGACCGCACCGGCGAACACGCTGGCAGTGCTGACCGACGGCACGGGTGATGCCGGTCTCGACGGCCTGACCGATGGCGAGGAGCTGGCCCGTGACAACCTTTGGCACTCAAACACTCTGACAACTGTTACGAAACCGTCGTCATACTCTCTTCGATTGGCGGAGGGGGTCTGGACTAGCCTTGGACTAGCCTCGGAGCGGATCTGACAGACACGGGATCTCGGCCCACTTCAGAGACCGAAATGCCCAGTGTGCAGGAGACCTCAATCGCGCCCAGTGTTTGCGCCCTCAACACGCCGCTGGACACGAAGAATCCCGACGAATGCGGCTCCTTCTTCAGGCACAATCTCTGTAAGTTGTTGTCTCCGTGGTAGATCCAGGCCAGGCGGAGGCACCAACAACTCCGAACGGAAGCACCTCGACGTCCGCCGAAGTTTACCGGGACCAGCCTCGATGGCCCCGCGTGCACGATTCGTCGGTCTCTTCCCCTCGCCAGCTTTCCCCTGATACAGGCTACTTCGCTGGCCAAGCGGTTCGTTGTCGTACAAGGCGGTGGCGTCCAGCCATCAGTGCGGCCGGGCATACGCGCGCAGACCGGCTCTTCGAAGGTGTCCGCGAGCCATCACCGACGCCCCAGGTGTGGGCGGAGCACGCTGGCGACGAAGGCCTCGCCGACCGTCGGCTTGGCGACGAGGTCGCGAATGCGCTGCCGCGTCTCGCTTGAGCACCCGGCACGCTCGGCGGCCTTCATCGTGAACGAGTAGGCGTTCAAGACGTCGAGGCCGCTGATCTCGTAACCGTAGCCTTCGACCAGCCAATGCAGCGCAGCCAGGCCAGCGTCGACGGCAAACGGCGGGTTCTTCTCCGAGAAGTCGCGTGCGGCGCGGGTCAGGGTCTGCGGCGAGCAGGGCGTGCGGGTGGCGAGCGCGATCGCCTCGTCGAAGAGCTTCGCGTCCTTCGCAGCGGCAAACCACTTGCCCTCCTCGCCCGGGGTTTCGGCAACGAGGTCTTCCAGAATCTCGGCGGGCCGCTTGTGCGGATACTTCCGGGCCACCGCGCGGAACCATGCGAGATAGGTGCCGGCGCGATTCGCTCTGAGGCCATACCGCACGTAGGCCTCCTCGACGAGCCCTGAGGAGAGGAGAATCGCCTCGCAGAGCTGGTCAATGTCCAGGTCGCTGGCCCACGGGTCCCGACAGCGCTCAGCGTAGCGGATCGCCTCTGCCTTCTTGCCCTGTGCGGCCAGCGCCTTGACCGCCCAGCGCCGGTAGGGCCAGAAGCGTTCGTCTTTGAGCAGGTCGACGAGGTCGTCGTAGCGCTCCGCCGTATAGAGCGCGCTGAGACAGGCAGCGGTGCCGTGGAAGTGACCGCGGACGTCCGTGTCGGGGCTGAGCGCCTGCCGCGTGATGCCTAGGAGCTGGTCCGCCCACCGCGACGCCACGGCCGGCGACGCGCAGAGCTCACCCCAATGATCGGTGAGTCGCTCGATGTACGGGATCTGATCGTCGGCATGGGCCTCGAACAGGCACTCGAGCCACCTGCCGCGCGTCTGCTCGTCAGCCGGCGCCGACGCAATGATCTGCACCAGCGCGTCGATGGCGTTGTTGACCGCGGTGCCGATAGCGCCCGACGAGCTGTCCACGTGCTCGAGTGCCGGGGAGACCTTCTCCAAAAAGAGCACGGCCCCGTCGGCCGCGAGCACCATGCTCGTACGACCGACCTTCTTGATCTCGGAGACCGCTTCCCTGATGCGCCTGATGGCCGGCTGGGACCTCCAGCCGAAGGCATGACGCCGAAAGCGCGCCCGAAACTCCCACTTGTGCGCGGCGCCTTTGGACATCTATACCGTGCCTTTGGGGCGTGTGCGTGGCCTGAGCTCGCTTCTTCAACTTCTTGAGCGTGAGACATCGCGCCGACCCGTCGCCCTCGCCCCCGGTCCGGTCCCCATTGTGTCAGGACATCAGGATACCCTGTCGCTCGTAGCGCTTTCGCGTGCGACTGAATCGAACGACGACTGCGCGCAGGGTCGAGTGCTTGCTGGCTCGCCGCGTCAGCGCCGCGTTGCCACGTGGGAGAGCGATGAGATGGTCGAGATCCGCACAATGCAGACAGAGCGGCCGGTCGCCCTCCATCCTGAGAAACCGCCCTTGGCCAGGCGTCGAGACCCGTGCTTGCCGGCGTGGCGTCTACGGGTCTTGACGCGGGCGAAACGGTCGCCCGACGGTTCGGCTCGCGCGCCAGCCCGGCGCTCGGAAACGCCTTCGGCGTCGCCTGGTGATTGCCGGAGCGGCGGTCGGTCTGCACGCGTGAGATCAGGGAGACCAGGGAGCCCCGGTTTCGGCGCTGATGTGGCGCAAATCGAGCTTCGCCCGCGACACATCGATCACGCCAAAGGTGATCGGCAGCGTGAAGCGACGCGGCCCGATCGATCCAGGATTGAACACCACCAGGTCGCGGTCGCGCCCGATGAACGGCACGTGCGAGTGGCCACACACCACCATCGCCGCTTGGTGCGCGCCCGCCGCGCGCGCCGTGTCGGCGCGAAGCCGTGGTCCGGTCAGGCCGATGTGCGTCAACAGCAGCGTGAGCACGGCGCGGTCGTCGTCGTTGATGCGGAGCGCCACCGTGTCGGGTACCTCGGGCGCCGGCGTGTCGATGTTCCCGCGGACGGCGATGGTAGGCGCGATGTCGCGCAAGCGGTTGAGCAACTCGAGCGAGCCGATATCGCCCGCATGGAGGATCGCGTCCGGCGCCAGCGCCGCAATGAGTCCATGGCTCGCCGGATGCGGCCGACCGTGCGTATCGGCCACGACCACCAGCCGCAACGCTCGACCCGCGGGCACCACGAGCTTTTCGTCGAGGTGCCGCCCCTTGTGCGCCCCGCTCCAGGACGCCGTCGCCCCGCCCCGTTTGCCCATGAGCGCACATACTAACGGCTCAGGCGTTGCGGGGTTCCGCATCTGAGCCGTCTGGGGTGACCGATTGCTTCTCGAATCGCGAATTGTGTCGAGCGCTCACAGCGAGGGCAACCAGGGACTGCGAGGCCGTTAAGATCAAGAGGAGAGGGTGGATATAGAATGCTTTCAAATTATTCAAAATAAACGATTTAATGGCTGAGAGGGTGGGATTCGGAACTTCTCTACGATCTGATTCGCTCAATAATTCAGCAAATATAGGCCAATAGAAACCACAAAACCCATCAGAAAGCGGCGTTACTGGCGGGGCCGCCGATTGTCCTGCGGCGGGCCGTATAATCTGGGCAGGTGGACATATGGCTCCGCAGAAGAACATCGCGATCGAACCTGGGCTCTTCATCCGTGTCGAAGAAGAGGCCCAGAAACAGGGTAGGACGCCCGATGACATCGCCAATGAGGCAACACGGCGATTCCTTGCCCTCCGGCGGCTTCAAGACCTCCAGCAGTACGGCGAAGAGCGAGCGCGCGGGCTCGGCCTGACCGAAGACGACGTCCCCCGCCTCGTCGCTGAGTCACGAGCCGAAGGTCGTCGGTGACCCGCGTCACGCTCGATTCCAACATCTACATCTCGGCCCTGGTATTTGGCGGCAAGCCAATGCGGCTGCTCGCGGCCGCGATCGAGGGCGAGATCGAGGTGGCCATCTCTGCTCCGATCGTCGAGGAGGTCCGGCGTGTTCTTCAGACGAAGTTCGGCTGGTCCGAGGAGCGAGTGGTCGAGGCCATGGAGACCATCGGCGTGGCCGCCGAACCCGTCACGGCAACGATAACTCTCGACGTCATACAGACAGACCCGGACGACAACCGCGTGATGGAGTGTGCGGTCGCCGCGGGCTCGGAGTTCATCGTCAGTGGCGACTCGGACCTACTGGCGATTGGGAGCTTCGATGGGATCGCCATCGTCACGGCTTCCGAGTTCCTCGCACGCTTTGAAGGTCCTGGTCTGTAGCCGCTTCTGCAGTGGCAAGGCGATCAAGTTGCCGAATCCACCGTGCGGCAGCGTGTCCTGACTCGGGAAGAACCGGTCGTAGGAATCAAAGCCGAGATCTGGGCGGTCCTCCATGGTCTCGGTCAGGATGTGCGAACCGGGCTTCCGTGCCAGGGCGGCGGGCACCGCCTCGTCGAAGAACAACCATGCGTGTCCCTCTCGGCCACGGAAGAGCGAGCGGAACAGCGAGATCTTGGCGACGGGCGCCGACTGCTGACCGACCATGATCGACGTCTCAGCTACTTCGCCGACACGAGGGAACGCACTCGGACGACCGCCCATAGCTCAGGCGCGCCTCACGGGCGGGGGAGACACGCCCCCGGCTCGCGCAGCCGGGCGGGCGTTACCACTGCAGTTCACGATACTCGCCAGGCTGCATTGAGTTGAGCGCCGCGGCTATCTCTGCCGAGCGCGCTCCTGAATCCGAGGCCACTCATAGTAGAAACTCCTCGACACGTGCGCCCGCTTCGAGATTCTCGAAGAGCGCGCGTACCGGGATGCGGGTTCCCTGGAAGACCCAGGCTCCGCTGACGCGAGCAGCCACACGCTCGACTGCCGGACACGTCGTCCAGTCCAACATGACACCAGCGTAGGTGAATGCCGCCAGGCCGACAAGTCACTGGCGACCGCAACGACCTGACTAGCCGAGCAAGGGCGGCTTTCTTCGCGATGGAGGTCGCCCCCGCCATCACGCTGAGCGACCCTTGCCTGACCGAGGCGCAGGCCCTCAACAGGCTGCACCCAACGTCGAGTCTGGAATAAAACTGGAATGCTAAACCGACCCGACGACCGTAACTACCTGGAGGATCAGGCCGTTACAATCACGAAGAGAGGGTGGATCGAACGTCGCCTCGGATCCCGTCATCGGCGCACCCCCCATCGGGAGCGGCAGGAGGCAAGAAGCGTGACAGGCGCGCGGGGCGAGAATTCCGAGAGAATTCGCCGGATTGCCTATGACCGGGGTCCAAGGCTGACCCTCCTGGTCGTGACCCCCGGGTTCAGATCTGGCCCCCTCACGTCGGGCTGCCGGCCAAGCAGAAGCTCTCCGGACGTGCTGCGGACTTCGCCAGCACCCTGGGGGCCGGTTACTCAACACTACGCCGTTACGCAGGACGTATCCGGTCCCCAGCCTCTCTCGCCCATATAATCCACAGCAGCTTGGCCCTCACTCCCGGCACGCGCCTCGGCGTCTACGAGATCACCGCCCAAATCGGTGAGGGCGGGATGGGGCAGGTCTACCGGGCGACCGACACCAGGCTGAAACGGCAGGTCGCCATCAAGATTCTGCCGCCAGCGGTTGCGGCCGATGCAGACCGGCTGGCCCGCTTTCAGCGCGAAGCCGAAGTCCTCGCTTCCCTCAATCATCCGCACATCGCCGCGATCTACGGCCTCGAAGAAAGCGGGGGCATGACGGCCCTCGTGATGGAACTCGTCGAGGGCGACGACCTGTCGCAGCGCATTGCCCGCGGCGCCATTCCGATAGACGAGGCGCTTCCGATCGCGAAGCAGATCGCGGAGGCCCTCGAAGCGGCGCACGAGCAGGGGATCATCCACCGCGACCTCAAGCCCGCGAACATCAAGGTGCGATCCGATGGCATGGTGAAGGTGCTCGACTTCGGGCTCGCGAAGGCGATGGAGCCGGCCGCGGGTTCGTCGCCCAGCGTGTCGATGTCGCCGACGATTACGACCCCCGCGATGACACAGGCGGGGATGATTCTCGGCACGGCCGCCTACATGGCGCCGGAGCAGGCGCGCGGCAAGGTCGTGGACAAGCGCGCCGACATCTGGGCGTTTGGCGCGGTGCTGTTCGAGATGCTCGTAGGGCGGCGCCCGTTCGATGGCGAGGACATGACCGAGGTGCTCGGCGCGGTCGTCCGTTTGGAACCGCAGTGGGATGCGCTTCCGTCCACGGTCCCGGCCCGCGTCAGTCAGGCGCTCCGCCTGTGCTTGCGGAAGGATCCGAAGCAGCGCGTGGGTGACATCCGCGACGTGCGCCTGGCGCTCGACGGCGCGTTTGAGACGGCCGTGCCGCAGACGACCGCTCCAACAACGTCAGCGCGTTCAGGCGGAAGGCTGGCGTGGATGGTCTCCGGGGTCGCGGTGCTCGCGGCCGCTACGCTCGCGGTTCCCGCGGTGCGGTACCTGCGCGAAGCGCCGGCCGACGAGCCCGTGCTGCATCTCTCCGTGCCCCTTCCGTCGCAGCCGGCCTTCGCGGCGCTGTCGCCGGACGGACGGCGGCTCCTCTTGCGGCTCAACACGACGGTTGCGCGATCCCTCGTGGTTCGGTCGCTGGATTCGTCCGACCTGCAGACGCTGTGCACGGGAACGGGTTTGGGTGCCGGCGGCACCTGGAACCGCGATGGGGTGATTCTCTTCAATGGCCGCGACAGCGCGGCCATCAGGCGCGTGAATGCGGCCGGCGGTGCGTGTACCGCGGTCACCACGCCGGAAGGGGATAGCGTCCATCGTCGGCGTGGAACTGGGTACCGATGTGAACGGTCAGGCTGCGGCGTCGGCGTCTGCCGGCGGCATCCTGGTGTACGACCCTAGCAATCCCAATTCATTAAATCAGCTCACCTGGCTGGATCGTTCCGGGAAGGCACTCGGCAACATCGGAGAGTTTCAGCGACAAGGGATGGTCGTGCTCGCTCCGGATGGGAAGACCGCGGCAACCCTGCAGAATTGGCGAACGACCGCCACCCCGGTGACGATGTCCCTGTACGACTTGCAGCGCGGCGGTGAAACTCGCCTCACCGCGCCGCCGCTGACTCCCAGCACACCGGTCTGGTCGCCGGCAAGTGACCTGATCGCGTTTGGCTCGGGCAACAGTCTCTACGTGAAGGACGCGAGCGGGGGCTCACCCGAGGAACGGCTTCTCGAAAGCCGGAATGAAGTCATGCCCTCGGGCTGGTCGCAGGACGGGCGCTATCTGGTCTTGTTACAAGTCCAACCGGATGCCCCGGCACCAGCGCTCAGTGTCATCACGAACTGGGAACGGGCTGCGCTCGCAAGGACACCTGACTGACCTTCGTCGGTGCGTCGCCCGATAGGTCCCCGAAAGTCGCGCAGTGTAGAGTGACCGCCCCGAAGCGGCGTCCAGGAGCTCAGCTAGGAATCGGTCAACACCTTCGCTGCTGCCGAAGAGTGATCCCCAACGGGAGGATGCCCGGCACACTAGGCGGGAACGACGACGTACTCAGCAAACGACGTGGACGCAGGAACGGGCTGGTTGTCTTCGACAAGCCCCTCGATGTGCAGTTGGATCGCCTCGTACATGCGGCGTTCGGTTTCCTCGCGGGTCGAACCGGTCGCGATGCATCCTGGCAAGTCCGGCGAGTCTTGCCGGCGTTCTCGATGACGATCAGGAATCGATGCATGACTACTCCTTGAGCCCCGCCTGCTTCAAGATGCTGTTGTAGGTGCCCGGCGCCAGGTCGTCGGATGGGTGGCCGGCCACGGTGACACGTCCCGCCTTCGTCGGGTGCCTGAACTGGCGGTGGCTCCCCCTTGTGGTGACCTCCCGCCAACCGTCGGCCTCGATCCGGACGCTGCTGCGCAGCGGCAGTAGAGGTGACACGTCACCCCCCGCCGGGTGCTGTAGAGAATCCTTCCGGGTTCTAAAAATAACCCGTGTGAATCGAGTGACTTGCGGCGAGATCGACCGATGATGGATTCCAGAAGTAAACCGCGGGTCAGCAAAGAGAACCCATTGACCCGCCTGAACTTACGGGACCAGTCCCGTCGGCCTCCTTGCACGCGACAAGTTGAAAGTCGGAGCAACTTCGCGCGCGACAACAAGTCGATCCGCAAGATCAGGGGCTCGCTGCCGACAAGTCAAGAAGCGGTCAGGGGTTTCGGCGAGCGGCTCTGCAGGTTGTCCGGACCGCTGTTTCGAGTCCACCGGTGGGAACATCGTGGTAGACCACCAAGCGACTCAGCGAGAGGCCGTCCGACTCCCCTGACTTGCCGGAGTTCGTCTTCGACGAGAGCTACCCTCCCGTGCGACCAGTCCGCGCTTCTTCGCGTACGCCCTCAGCGCCTCGTTGGCGCGCTTCTGCCAGCCGGTGCCCGTCGCACGGTACGCGGCGACGACATCGCGATCCACACGCAGGCTGATGAGCTCCTTCGTGGGGCTCTGCTGAGGACCGCGCTGTCCTCGGTACCGGCGAACGGCCGCAGCCGTCTTCGGTGGCAGCATGTCCATGAGCGGTCGCGCGTCGCGAATCTCCTTCGCGGACCACTCCGGGTTTTCCGAATCAGGGCGCCTGGCGTTCTTTCGCATAGGTTCGTTCCTCGCGCCGGTTCGCGCGCCGCAAGCTGATCACTCGAATCCTGTCCCCACGGGGCGTAATGACCGCCGCGTGGAGGAGACGACCGATGTACCCGAGCACCCGCAGACGACGTTCCCCGTAGTCCTTCCGCGTATCCTCGACGCTGATCGCGTGCTCGAGGTCCATCTCCGCGAACCGCTCGAACCCGATCCCGCGCCTGCGAAGATTCTCCGCGTTCTTGGCCGGGTCAAATTCGATCAGCATTATATCGTATAGACGATTAAATTGCTTCCGTCAGCCGCCACGCCTGCTTCACCCGGTCCTCGAGCTTCTGCTGGCGCTCCTTCACCCACGGCGAGTAGTGCTTGGCGGTAGTCCGGGTATTGGAGTGACCGAGCAGGACGGAGACATCCTCGATGGGCACGCCGCCCAGGAGCAAGCCCGTGGCGAACGTGTCGCGGAAGCGGTGGCTGTGCGCGTGCTTCACGTGGGCGAGGTCGAACACGCTGGCCAGAGAGCGGGACCAGTTCGCGACCGCGGACCGGAGGCTCTTCCCCGTCCAGAAGAAGTAATCCTCCCCTTTGTCGACCGTCTCGAGCGCCGCCACCACGAAGTCCGGAAGCGGCACGCGCACGGGCTGGCCGGTCTTCTGCGTGTTCAGAAACAGTAGTTTAGATATGGCGGAGAGGGTGGGATTCGAACCCACGTGCCGGTTACCCGACAAGACGCTTTCGAGGCGCCCCCGTTACGACCACTTCGGTACCTCTCCGTAAAATTTAACCCCGCACAACTGACGCGCAAGTGCTCACGACTCGGCGGGCCTGAAGGCCCTTGCTACCAAACCTGCGGCGACGGATCCACTGCCCCCGCGGGCCTGAAGGCCCTTGCTACCGAACTGCGGCGCCTCGTCCCCGGGCGGGCCGGGCCTGACGGCCTCGACCTTCGCGTCTCGTCAGGCTCGACGGCCGGTGAAGAACGCCTGCATCAACTGACGGCATTCCTGTTCCAGCACGCCGGCGACGACCTCGACCCGGTGGTTCAGCGCGGGGTCGTCGAGCACCGCCATCGCCGACCGCACCGCGCCGGCCCTCGGCTCGGGCGTACCATAGACGAGTCGGCCGATGCGGGCGTGCACCAAGGCACCGGCGCACATCAGACACGGCTCGACGGTGACAAACAACTCGGCTCCGCTCAGCCGGTAATTGGCCACCGTGGTTGCCGCGTCGCGCAAGGCGACGACTTCCGCGTGAGCCGTCGGATCGTTGGCGCTGATCGGCTGATTGAAGCCACGGCCGACAATGACCCCGTCAAGCACGACGACGGCGCCGACCGGCACTTCATCACGGTCTCGCGCCAGATTCGCCTGGACGATCGCCTCACGCATGAGCGGTTCGTCCGCCGCGCCGTCGGTCAGTGTCACCGGTCCCTGCCCGCCTCTATCGTAACTGATTGTGGCCCCTCGTCACGCGTCGCTCATAGCGGGACGCCGTACACGCCAACGGGGCCAGCGGTTGCCCGTGGCCCCGTCACGTATTTTGCCGATCGCCGAGCCGATGACGCACCAGCCCGTGGTGAAATCCCGCGTGGCACCGAGACGGCCGATGAAGCGCCGGTCGAATGTGGCGGGGCGTTCACCACCGCCGCCCAGGCTACTGAGTCGAGCTTTCGTCGATCCAGACGCGAATGTTGTTGTTGGCCTCGATGACGCGGACCATCTCGCCGCGCATCGTGCTGAGTTGCTGAATGGCCGCCCGGACGTTCAGCGTATTGCCGTCGCCTGAGAGCAGCGCGTCGACCACGGGCACCGGAATCTCGACCCGGACATCCTCACCGTCGTCGCCTTCACTGCTGACGCGGACAAGAATCGTCTCGCCTTCGCGCGCGATCCGCACATCGTTGCCCTCGTGCTTGATGGTGGCGAACTCGGCGTCCCCGACATTCCGCAACTCCTGCCACATGCCACGAATCGCGGCGACGGGCACCTGGTGCTCTTGACCGAGTTTCAACTGCCCATCCTGCACGATGGTGTTGGGCGCGAGCGCGATGGCCGCCTCGATGGCGGCCAGCGGCAGGTTCAGATTGACGTGGTCGGCCCCCTCGCGATCCACCTCGATATGGATCCACGGTTCGGTCCCCGGTTGGGCTGCCTGGGTACCATTGGTGGCCCCGAGCCCGACGAACATCACCATGATTGCCAACAACGACGCGGACCAGAAACTGTGTGCTCTCATCGGTGTTCCTCCATCGGAGGGCGCCATGCGGCCGCCCGTGTGTCTCTGTCCGGGGTATACGGGCGGTCGCGGAGAAAGGTTCTCCCGCCTTCGCCAAGGCTTCGGCGGGCTGGCGCCCGCCAGTTGCTGCTGCGGGGGCGCGGGCGCCAGGTATAATTCCGGCCTTCTATGCGATTCACGGTTCCGGTCGTCCTGGGCGGCCTCTTGGCACTCTCGCACACGGGCCCGGCCGCGGCTCAAGAGCGGATCACGTTCAACGTCGACATGACGTTCTACGGGGACAACACGGAGTTCTTCAACCCGTGGCGTGAAGGCGAAACGCTGCTGGGCACCGAGGGCCGGTTGTTCCTGGACGTCGAACTCAATGAATTCGTCACCCTGCGGGGGGGCCTCTTCGGAGACCACCGATTCGGTGACGACGACAACTTCGAGACGGTTCGCCCGGTGCTCGCACTGCACCTGCAGAACGACTTCGCGCGGTTCGTGATCGGATCCATCGAGAGCGGGACACAGGAGGTGGGGTTGGGGCCGGACCGGCAAGGGCCGCACGGACTGCTCCCGCCGCTGCAGCGCGAGTCGCTGGCGTTCAGTCGCCCCGACGAAGCCGGATTGCAACTGACCGTCACCAAGCCCCGGTTCGAGCAAGAGACGTGGATCAACTGGCAACAGCTGAACACGGAAATCAGCCGGGAGATGTTCGACGCCGGTCTGACGGGACGGCTGCGTCTGCCCGCCCCGCTGCCGGTCTGGTTCAGCTACCAATATCACGTGGTGCATCAGGGCGGACAGCTGTTCGACTCGGGTCCGGTCGGCGACAGTTGGGCCGGTGGACCAGGGTT
>CALBET010000922.1 GCA_937888665.1 uncultured Acidobacteriota bacterium | reverse complement strand
CGGCTGGAAGCGAGGCGACTGGCCGCCGCGGCTGAAGCGCATGACGTTCGGCCGCCGACGATTCAATGGAGACGCATCGTGCCCCCTTATACAAAACTGCCACGCCCTGAAGGGCACATCAACGTCTCATACAGTCCGATGTCGCCGCCCAACTGGGGCATCGTGGCTGCCAGGCTCCAATACTTTGTCTATCGCGATGTGAAGCTCGCATTGCAGGCGCTGCTGCAATCCCTCACTACGATTCAAGCGCAGCGGTTGGAACACGGATCGGCTAGCCTCTTCAGCGATCACGTCCATTACAGAGGTCAATCGGAATTCACCCAGCGTCTGCTGCCCACTCGCTTGCGCGGCACGCGCCATGAGCTGAAGCCACGGCAGCGGTTTGCTGTGGCTAATCCGCCTAAGGTCATGTTCAACGGGCAGGAGTTCCCCAGCCAGGTCTTCTCTGGGCCTCCGGGACAGGATCCCAGGGACCACTTTGGCGACTGGTACGAGGAGATCAAGCCGACCCGTGTGGTCGAAGACTCGGTAGCGGAACTGAGGGAGGAGGACCTCCGGCGGCGCGACGCCAGCGAACGTGCGGCCGTTGAGTGCGCCGTTCAGCTTGCGGAGGTCGCCCCCCTGGATGAATTCCAGAAGCACGCTGTCGTGAGGCATTACAGCGGCGCGCCCAGCGCCCTTGTTGACGTATCGACTAATCCGGAGGTAGCCGCGTTTTTTGCCACCGGAGGAGGATCGGAACCGCCATCTGCCGGTCAGATCGGAATGCTATGGGCCATTGACTTGAACTTCCTGGACGGGATTTTCGCCTTCGAGATGTCCGATGTTCCAAATGGATTGAGAATCAGGGCGCAAGAACAGCGAGAGGCATGGGGTGTCAACAAGGAGATGTTTGAAGAGCACGGGATTCTGCCGGTGTGCCCGGAGCTGACTTTTGTGTCGCTGCCATTTCGGCGTCCCCTGGCCCAGCACGCGCGGTTCTTTTCGCTGAACGGAGAAAACGGGGCACCATTGCCCCTCCTGACCGAATTGACCTGGTGGTCGATCATTGAGCGGCGAGCTGCAGGTTGCGCTTTTATCCAGGACGGCCGTACCGTACGAAAACCCGAGCCATAACATCACGCGGGCCGCTCTCTTGCCGGACAACGAGAAACTGGCGATCGCGCTCGCCCAGAGACATAAGCGATGTTCAATACAGCATTTGTTGTGATGTGAGTATGACGAGGCCGAACAAGGCGCTGCAGCCGACGGCCCGCACGTCGGGCCGCGGCTGAGCGCTGGCGTTGGGCGGACTGAGAATGGAAAAGAGCCACATCTTGGCCAAGATTCGTCGGACCGCCAATGCGAACGGCGGGACGCTGCTTGGCAGGAGTCGGTTCTTGGCCGAGACGGGAATCCGAGAGACTGACTGGTTGGGCAAGTACTGGGTGCCCTGGAGTGATGCGGTTCGTGAGGCCGGCTTTCAGCCGAACGACCTTCAAGGCGCGTTCCCGGACTATGACCTTCCACGACGGTTTACCCTCCTGATTCGCGAACTGGGTCACTACCCAGTCGCCGCAGAGGTGAAGCTCAAGGCCTGCCAGGGCTCCAGTTTTCCAAATCACAACACGTTCGCGAGATTCGGTCGAAAGGCCGACCTCGCTTCGCGCGTCTTCGAGTTCTGCACCGAGGAAGGCGATTTCTCGGACGTAGCTGAACTCTGTGCGCCGATAGCAGCGTCGTCGCCGGGCCCGGTTGAATCCGAGTCGGAAGTCTCCGAGACCGCCATGGGCTTCGTCTACTTGCTGAAGTCTGGGCGCTTCTACAAGATCGGCAGAACAAACTCGATT
>CALBET010000921.1 GCA_937888665.1 uncultured Acidobacteriota bacterium | reverse complement strand
AACATGAACCATCTCGGCCGGGCGCTTCTCGATTATCGCGACCCGCCCGTTCAGACGCTGTTCGTCTATAACTGCAATCCGGCCGGACTGTACCGATACCAGGACGATCCGGCCACCGACGACTACCCGCCGAGCCTGATCTCGCCGGCCACCGAAAAGACCATCAACTCGTCGCTCGGCGAGCTCCGCCGAGGTCCGGCCCGCCTGCACATGCATCCAGCGACGCCGTGCCCCGCGGACTGTCGACCGGTGACGCCGTCCGCATGTTCAACGCGCTGGGCGAAGTGCACTGCCCGCTGACCCTCGCCCTGTCCCGCATCCATCTCCTCTCTCCGGTATGGCTCGTCGTCGGAACGACTCCTTGGACATTGACCACACGGACACGTCGATGGACGGGCTCCCAGGAGGCTGTGCGCCGGTGGCGTCGCAGCCGACATCGTGTCACAGCACCTGCCCACCGACGCGGTGCGAGCGCCCAGGGATGACGCGGCGAGGTCACGCCTTGGGGGGGGCTGACACGGGCGGCTCGACGTCGGCCTGCGCCGCTTTCTCGGACTGCTTCTGCCTGTCGGCGGCCGCGCTTGAGGTCTCGATGAGTTCACCGACGAACACGGTGGCATTCATCACGTAGAAGACCGACCGCAGGGACTTCCCGAGGTCATCGAGTCGGGCCGCGTAGGCCTGCAGGTCCGCTTCGTCGTCCGGAGGATCGAGCCCCAGGAAGACCACGTCGGCATCGGCCGATCCCTCGACGACCAGCTGACGAATCGTCGTGTCGGCCGACCGCGTCTTCACGTCGACGTCCGCTTCGATCCGAATCTCCGGGAGGAGCCGGTCGAGGTACGTCTGGGTGCGCTCGCGCATGAGTTCGTTGGAGGCCACGTTGCGGATGAGAATGCGCGCGTCCCGCCACTCCGGATTGCGCGTCAGCAGATGCGCCAGCAGCAGCATCAGATCGCCGTTGTGCCGCATCCCGCCCCACCAGATATGGATCTCCTGGTTGCGGGCCGGTGCGGGGGACAGCCCCCTCTGGACGCGTCCGATGATCACCGACTTGTTCAGGCGCTCGAGCCTCCGGACGGTGTGGAGAAACTCGATCAACCGCTCCTCGCCGTCTGGCCAGCCGAGCAGGATCGTGTTGCTGTCCAGCCCGGCGATGCCGTTGGCCTGGGCCACATTGACGATGCCGGTAACGACGTCTTGGACCACGTCGACCTCGCCGAACGCCCGGAGGTGCTCGCGCTTGAGCACGTGCATGACCCGCTCCTCCCGGGCGCGACGCTCGAAATCCTCGGTCATGAGGTCACCGACGACGAGCTCGCACACCGTGACCACCCCCCGTCCCTGACTGAACCAGGTGCCAAAGCGGATCAAGTCGAGCCGCTTTTCCACGTCGCCCACGAAGACCAGCACGTGCGGTCGCCAGTTCCTCGGGTTCATCGGATGATGCGCCAACTGCTCCAGTGACCACCGGATGAGCGACTCGTAGACCCCCCGGCGCACGTCGCCCCAACGCGCCTGGCGCTCCTGGCGCGCCAGGTACGCCCAGAGGGCCAACTCGAGCAGAATGGCGACCACCGCCGCGGCAGGCGAGATGAGGAACATGACGAGGGTGCACGCGACGGCGCCCACGAACGAGAGGACCCAGGGCACCCGGATACGCGGTCGCCAGGAGGTGTCGCCCGAGAGGGTCTCGAGCGCGGCCACCAGGTTCACCATCCCGTAGACCGTGAGGAAGAACATCGAGACCACGGGAGCCACGGTATTCAGATCGCCCAGCCACACCGCTCCCATCGCGATCAGCAGGGACACCACCAGCCCCGCCACCGGCTCCGCCCGGGGGCCGCGGGTGCGGGCCAGGCGACGGGGCGCGAGCCCATCCACAGCCAGAGCCTGGAGGGTGCGCGGCGCCCCGAGAATCGATCCGACCGCGGAGGAGAAGATCGCGCCCCATAACCCGGGCAGGATCAGCACCGCCCCGAGCGGGGCAATCCGCACCCAGATCAACGGGTCGCTGCGCAACGCGTCCGACGTGGCGGCGGCCGCCAGCAGCAGCGGTACGGCGAGGTAGACGGCGAACCCGGTCAGCGTCGCGCTGATGGACCCCAGGGGAATGGCCTTGATGGGATCCCGCAGGTCACCGGAGAGACCGAACCCGGCCATGATTCCGGTCACCGCGGGGAAGAACACCGCGAACACCGCCCAGAACCCCACATCGACGGCGACGGCGGAGGGCTCGAGCGCAGGTACCGGCGCGGCGGACCGCCACACACCCCAAGCCAGAGCCAGCAGCGAGACGCCGATCAGTCCCATCAACGGAACCTGCGCCCGCAGCGCCATGGCGGCGCCCCGGAACGCCAGCACGCCGACCGCGACGACGATCAGGAAGGCGGTCGGTTGGACCGGCAGCCCCGCCCACAGGAACTGAAGCGACTCGGCGAGACCGAACGCGTAGAGCGTCACCGAGAAGGCCTGGGACAGAAACAGCGGCAGACCGATGGCTCCTCCGAATTCGAGCCCCAGGCTCCGCGAAATCATGTAATAGGCGCCCCCCACCCCGACCCGGGCGTTGGTGGCGATGGCGGAAAACGACAGCGCGGTGATCAGGGTGATGCCGTTGGCCAGGACCACGATGAGCACGGTGCCGCCCACGCCCACCGTGCCCACCACCCAGCCGAGGCGGAGATACATGATGACGCCGAGAATCGTAAGAATCGTCGGCGTGAACACGCCGAGAAAGGTACCCAGCTTCCGGTCTCGCACGGGCAGGGGTTGGGCTGTGTGAGGCACTGAACATCCTTTGGCGAAGACAGCGGGCCGCAGGGTGCCGTCGGCACCCGAGCAGCGAAAATGGGGCGACCGACCTGCGACCGTTATAGACGATAGTCGATCTTGCGACCTCTCTGATCGTCGACCGCTGGCGCAGCCCGGCGCGCGCGGTCCGACGGAAATCGTGCGGAATTTTTACCGGCTGCCCGGCCTCACGGCAAGCCACGCGCCACGCCTTGACGAAACTCTTGATCGGCTTGATGGCTGGTCAGGATCATCGCGCCGCGCTCGTGCGCCACGGGGGGCCGCAGGGCGTAGCGGGCGATACGCTCTAGCCGATCCCGCTGCCCCGCGGGCACGCAGAGCCCAGCATGGAGATCGAAGCCGTCGTGCCGGGCGTGGCACGGCCCAAGCCCAGGCGGTGTGGTCGCGGCGACGGCTTCGCCGCGCCGGCGGACGCGGGCACCGGCCCGCGGACCGAGCGCGGCTCGCCCCTGTACCGACGCGGCCCCGAGTCCGGCTAACAGCCCGTGGTGAAAGTCGCACGTCGCACCGAGACGGGCGATGCGCGCGCCGAAC
>CALBET010000920.1 GCA_937888665.1 uncultured Acidobacteriota bacterium | reverse complement strand
CTGTTCCACCAGCGCGTCAGCTGACACGCTCCAGTCGCGGAACTGCTCCACGTGATGTCCATCTGCCTTGAACCTTGGGAGCAGGGTCTCGATCGACTCCTCCGGCTTGAGTCGCTGCGTTCGCAGCTTCATGAGCGCGGTATTCACGACAATACGGTGCAGCCAGGTCGAGAGCTGTGACTGACCCTCGAAGTTGTCGAGCGCCCGGAACGCGTTCAGGTAGGCGGTCTGTACAATATCCTGGGCGTCCTCCTCGGTCCGCGCAAACCGCCGCGCCACCGCCAGCAGTCGGCGGCTCGACGTCCGGACGAGCGTTTCGAACGCCGCGTCGTCGCCGGCCTTGAGGGCCGAGACGAGCTGTGCCTCGTCCAGCGTGTTCGTCGGACGGTCTGGTGGGTCGGTATCCACGTGTGGCGTTTCCGTTTCGGGTTCTTGGAAGGTGCCTGCCCTTCCGGCCGTCTATCGTCGTCTGCGGGGCCCTGACCGGTCAAACAATCGATGAAACCTTCTGCCGGACCGCGCATCAAAAACGTAGGGACAACCAATCGTGCGGAGGCGCGCCTGTGAAATCGTCTGATCTGTTTGTGAGCGCGCTCGAGAACGAGGGCGTCCAGTACATCTTCGGCATCCCGGGTGAGGAGAACCTCGACCTCCTCGATTCGCTGTCGCGCTCTGACTCGATCACCCTCATTCTGACCCGTCACGAGCAGGCCGCCGGTTTCATGGCCGCGACCTACGGTCGGCTCACCGGGAAGGCGGGCGTCTGTTTGTCGACCCTCGGTCCGGGCGCAACCAATTTCGTGACCGCCGCCGCCTATGCCCAGCTCGGCGGCATGCCGATGTTGATGATCACCGGCCAGAAGCCGGTCAAGTCCAGCAAGCAGGGTCAGTTCCAGGTCGTCGACATCGTCGACATGATGCGCCCGCTGACGAAGTACACGAGGCAGCTCGTCAGTGGCGCGAATATCCCCTCGCGGATCCGTGAGGCGTTCCGAGTGGCGCAGGAAGAGAAGCCCGGCGCCGTGCACCTCGAGCTACCGGAAGACATCGCGCGCGAAGAGGTCGACGAGCCGCTGCTCAACACCAGCTTGGTGCGACGCCCGATTGCCGAAGAGAAGTCGATCCTGGCCGCGGTCTCTCGCCTGGGGCAGGCGCGACGACCGCTGCTGGTCGTAGGGGCCGCCGCGAACCGGAAGCAGACCTGCCGCATGTTGCGCCGGCTCGTTGGCTCGTTTGGTATTCCCTTCGTCACCACCCAGATGGGTAAAGGCGTGTTGGACGAACGAGACCCGCTGTGCCTGGGGAATACGACGCTCTCATCAGGGGACTTCGTCCATCGCGCGATCGACGCGGCTGACCTCATCATCAACATCGGGCACGACGTGGTCGAGAAGCCGCCGTTTTTCATGCGCCCCGGCGGGGTCGAGGTCATTCACATCAACTTCTCCTCCGCCTCGGTCGACCCAGTCTACTTTCCCCACGTCGAAGTGGTCGGTGACATCGCGAACAGCATCTGGCAGATCACCGAACGTCTGACCCCGCAGGCCCACTGGGACTTCGCCCGGTTCCTCGAGGTGCGCGAAGCGGGTGAAGCGCATCTTCTGGAAGGTGTGGATGATGACCGGTTCCCCGTCTATCCCCAGCGGCTGGTGGCCGACGTTCGCGCGGTCATGGACGACCTGGACATCATCGCGCTCGACAACGGCGTGTACAAGATCTGGTTCGCGCGAAACTACAAAGCCTGTGCGCCCAACACCGTGCTGCTCGACAACGCGCTGGCCACCATGGGGGCCGGATTGCCTTCGGCGATCGCCGCCAAGATCGTGCATCCGCGGCGCCGGGTCACGGCGATTTGCGGCGACGGTGGCTTCATGATGAACTCCCAGGAGCTCGAAACCGCCGTTCGGCTCAGGCTCGACCTCGTCGTGCTGATCTTGCGCGACAACGCCTACGGCATGATCAAGTGGAAGCAGGCCAGCATGGGGCTCCGTAATTTTGGTCTCGACTATGGCAATCCGGACTTCGTGCGCTACGCCGAAAGTTACGGCGCTGTCGGGCATCGAATCGAACGCGCCGCCGACCTGCGCACCACCCTTGAGGCCGCCCACAATCAGGTTGGCGTCCATGTCATCGACGTCGCTGTCGACTACTCGGAGAACGACCGCATCCTGAACCGCGACATCCAGGCCCGCAGCGCGCTGGTGTAGAAACCCGGTGACACCCATGACATCGTTTCCGTATTACCTGGCCAACCGACCGGAATCGCCGAACACCGATCTCGAGGTGACCGACAAGTACTCCGGCGAGGTCGCCTACCGCGTCGCGCTGGCGGACGTGGCGGCCATCGACCGCGCTATCGGCGCTGCGGTCGACGCGGCCGAGCCGATGCGGCGCATGCCCCCCTATGAGCGCCAACATGTCCTGAACCACTGCGTCACCCGGTTCCAGGAACGCTTCGATGAGCTGGCGCTGTCGCTTTGCGTCGAGGCCGGCAAGCCGATCAAGGACGCGAGAGGGGAAGTCAGCCGTCTCATCGACACCTTCCGTATCGCGGCCGAAGAGTCGGTGCGTATGACCGGCGAGGTGATGAACCTCGAAATCGCGCCGCGTGCTCGAGGCTACCGAGGCATGTTCACGCGGGTGCCGATTGGGCCCTGCTCGTTCATCTCGCCCTTCAACTTTCCGCTCAATTTGGCGGCCCACAAGGTGGCGCCGGCGCTGGCCGTCGGCTGTCCGTTTGTGCTCAAACCGGCCAGCCGTACCCCGATCGGCGCGCTCATCATTGGCGAGGTGCTGGCGGAAACCGACCTGCCCGCCGGAGCGTTCTCCATCCTGCCTGCCCACCGGGACGGGGCCGACCTGTTCACCGTCGACGATCGGCTGAAGCTGCTGAGCTTCACCGGTTCGCCCGGCGTCGGTTGGGCCCTCAAGGCGCGCGCCGGCAAGAAGAAGGTCGTGCTCGAGCTTGGGGGCAACGCCGCGTGCGTCGTCGACCAGGATGCCGACCTCGACGACGCTGTCGAACGGCTGGTGTTCGGCGCCTTTTATCAGTCAGGCCAGAGCTGCATCGGCGTGCAGCGCATCATCGTGCATGCCAGCATCTACGACGCGCTGAAAGCGCGGCTCGTCGCCGCGACGAGTCGCCTGGTCGCCGGCGACCCGAAGGACGAGGCCACGTTCGTCGGGCCCATGATCTCGACGGCTGAAGCGGAACGGCTGGACTCCTGGGTCCAGGCCGCCGTCGCGGCCGGTGGCACCCTGCTGTGTGGCGGGACACGCGAGGGTGCGATGTTCACCGCGACGCTGCTGGAGAATGTTCCCAAAGGGCAGGACATTTGCGCTCAGGA
>CALBET010000919.1 GCA_937888665.1 uncultured Acidobacteriota bacterium | reverse complement strand
ACAAGGCGAGAAGAGGGAGAATACCGGCCGTATTCGACCGATGAGCAACGCAGCGCCGCGGATTGCCGCGCGGCTCGAATGCAGCGGGGCTTTCACCACGGGCTGCTAGCAGCCCTCGTCTCGTGCGACCGGCTCTGGACCGGGAGCGGACAACCCACGCGGTGACGGCACGGGAGCCCGCCCTGGCATGCGGGTCGCGGCCGGCCGGTTCGGGGATACGGGTGCTCAAACTCCAACGACTGTACTACAACGACGCTGAGGCGTAGGGAGAGCCATTTTCTCCCTTGCCGCTCGAGCGAGTGTTCTGTAAGCTAGCAGCCCGTTGTGACAATCCCGCGACCCTCGACGAGCGCTTCACCGTGGCGTGACGGCGTTGCGCGCCGCGGGGCTACTAAGCGCTCCTTTCGACCGTGAAGAGGCACTCCGTGACGTCCGCATCTCCCTTGTTCGAAACGGCTCTCCACGGTCTCACCCCCCAACGACGCGGCAAGGTACGGGACCTGTACACCGTCGACGACCATCTGCTGATGGTCGCCACCGACCGTATCTCGGCGTACGACGTGGTGCTGGGATCGATGATCCCTGACAAAGGCAAGGTCCTCACGCAACTGTCGGCGTTTTGGTTCGGCCGAACTGCAGACGTGGTACCGAACCATCTCGTGTCGACCACGCCCGAGGAGTATCCCGCCGTCTGTCTGCCGCACGCCGATGTGCTCCGCGGGCGGTCCATGCTGGTACGCCGCGCCGAGCCGATTCCGGTCGAGTGTGTCGCTCGTGGGTATTTGGCGGGCTCCGGTTGGGTGGACTACCAGCGCTCTGGATCGGTGTGCGGGGTCGCGCTCCCAAGCGGATTGCGTCAGTCGGATCGATTACCGGCGCCCATTTTCACGCCAGCCACGAAGGCCACCAGTGGTCATGACGAGAACATCAGCGCGGCTCACGCCGCCGACCTGGTCGGTGCCAGACTGATGGCCCGACTTGAGGAGTTGACGCTGGAGTTGTACGCGCACGGCGCGGCGCACGCGGAGTCGTGCGGCATCATCGTCGCCGACACCAAATTCGAGTTCGGGCTCATACGCGCCAGGGATCACGAAGAAGCGAGCGACCTGCAAGACGGGGACGAGCTCATCCTGATCGACGAATCGCTCACGTCGGATTCGTCGCGCTTCTGGCCGGAGCGCACGTATCACGCTGGCCAGCCCCAACCCAGTTTCGATAAACAATTCGTGCGGGATCACTTGGACGCGGTGAAGTGGAATCGACAGCCGCCAGCTCCGGTGCTCCCGGACACCGTCATCGCCCAGACTCGCGAGAAGTATCTCGAGGCGTACCGTCTCCTGACCGGCCGGGAGTTGTCGTAGCTGCTCGATGAACCCGAGTTGACGAGGGAACCACAGTGCGCGATCAGCTAAACCGGTTGGTGGACGAGATGGTGTCGAAGGGCATTCTGTACGACGATGCCCGCCAGGAGTTCGAGCGCCGGTTCATCAGCCGGGCGCTCGCTCGCGCAGAGGGCAAGGTTGGCCCGTGCGGCCAAGATGATCGGTCTCCACCGCAACACACTCAGCCGGAAAGTCACCGAATACCGCCTCAAACGCACAAGCTAGTCCCCGCACTCGACCGACGCGCAAGTTGACAGAATTTGTGCGCCTTCGATACAATTAGCACTCGACCACAGAGAGTGCTAATGTAGGCTCTGGTCACCCCCCGCTCGGATCACGGATCGCGACGGCTGCCGCTCGAGCAGGGGTTTTCATCAACAACTCAAGGGAGTCGGACACACCATGGCAATCAAAGTACGACCACTGCACGACCGGATCATCGTCCTGCGCTTGGATGAGGAAGACGAACAGCAGGTCGGATCGATCATCATCCCGGACACGGCGAAGGAAAAGCCCCAGCAGGGCAAGGTCATGGCGGTTGGTAAAGGCAAGGTCAAGGAGGACGGCGGCCTGGCGCCGATGGACGTCAAAAAGGGCGACACGATCCTCTTCGGAAAGTACTCGGGGCAGGAGATCAAGCTCGACGGCGAAGAGTTTCTGATCATGCGCGAAGACGAGGTGCTGGGCGTCATCCAGAAGTAGCCGCACGAGGACCTGATTCAACCCCGCCGGGGCCACACCACGCGTGGAGCCCCGGCGGAGAACCTTTTTTTCAATTGGAGCGAACAGAACATGGCAAAGCGAATCGTCTATGGCCAGGAGGCGAGACAGCACATCCTCGCCGGTGTGGACCAGTTGGCCAACTGCGTCAAGGTAACGCTCGGGCCGAAGGGTCGCAACGTGATCCTCGACAAGAAGTTCGGTTCACCCACCATCACAAAAGACGGCGTGACGGTGGCGAAAGAGATCGAGCTCGAGAACAGCCTTGAGAACATGGGCGCGCAAATGGTGCGCGAGGTCGCCAGCAAGACCTCGGACATCGCCGGTGACGGCACCACGACGGCGACCGTGCTCGCGCAGTCGATTTACCGCGAAGGCGCCAAGAACGTGGTGGCCGGCGCGAACCCGATGGAAGTCAAGCGCGGTATCGAAGCTGCCGTGGCCGCCGTCGTCGCCCACCTTGAAGGGCTGTCACGCGCCGTCAGCGGCGACATGATTGCCCAGGTCGGCCAGATCTCGGCGAACAACGACAAGACCATTGGCAACATCATCGCCGAGGCGATGGACAAGGTGGGCAAGGACGGCGTGATCACCGTCGAAGAGTCGCGCACCCTGGAGACCTCGCTCGAGGTCGTCGAAGGGATGCAGTTCGACCGCGGCTATCTCTCGCCCTACTTCGTCACTGACCCCGAGCGGATGGAAGTGGTGCTCGAGAACCCGATCATTCTCATTCACGAAAAGAAGATCAGCTCGATGAAGGACCTCCTGCCGCTGCTCGAGCAGGTCGCGCGGCTCAACCGCCCGCTCCTGATCGTGGCTGAGGATGTCGAGGGTGAGGCGCTCGCCACGCTCGTCGTCAACAAGCTGCGCGGCACGCTGCAGGGCGCGGCCGTCAAGGCGCCTGGGTTCGGCGACCGGCGGAAGGCGATGCTTGAAGACATCGCGGTGCTCACCGGTGGCAAGGCCATCACCGAGGACCTCGGGTTGAAGCTCGAGAACATCAAGGTCGAGGATCTCGGCAAGGCCAAGAAGATCACGATCGACAAGGACAACACCACCATCATCGAGGGTGAGGGCGTGCACGCCGCCATCGAAGGCCGGGTCAAGCAGATTCGCACGCAGATCGACGAAACCACGTCGGACTACGACCGCGAGAAGTTGCAGGAGCGGCTGGCAAAGCTCGTCGGTGGCGTGGCCGTGATCAAGGTTGGTGCCGCGACCGAGACCGAGATGAAAGAGAAGAAGGCCCGCGTCGAGGATGCTCTGCATGCC
>CALBET010000918.1 GCA_937888665.1 uncultured Acidobacteriota bacterium | reverse complement strand
TGCTTCCCGGCGCCGCCCGTCCTTGAGTTCGATCCGGCCGGGAACCTCGTGAACAGCTGGGGCGGCCCCGGTGAGGGGTACACCTGGCCCTCCTCCAATCACGGCATCACGGTGGACCACATGGACAACGTGTGGGTGGGCGGCAACGGCGGCGGCGACTCGCACGCGCTCAAGTTCACGCGGAGCGGTGAGTTCCTGTTACAGGTCGGCGTCCCCGGACGTGACCGAGACAGTCTGAGCCTCGACAGTTTCAGCCGCATCGCGAAGATTTCCTTCGACGGACCGGCCAACGAGATGTACTTCGCCGATGGCTACGGCAACCGGCGAGTGGCGGTGGTCGACGCCGACACCGGCGAGATGAAGCGGTTCTGGGGCGCTTACGGGAACGAGCCAGACGACACCTATTCGGAGCGCTACGTCCCGGGCGGCCAGAATCTGCAGCAGTTCCTCAGCCCGGTGCATTGCGCCGAGGTTTCCAATAGCGGCCTGATCTACGTGTGCGACCGCGCGCACGACCGGATTCAGGTGTTCCAGAAAGACGGAACGTTCGTCGACGAGATGCTGGTCATGCCCAACACCACGGGGTCAGGCGCCGCGTGGGACATCGATTTTTCACGTGACCCGGACCAGACCTACATCTACCTGGCCGACGGGGTAAACCAACGCGTGCACATCATCGACCGTGCGAACCTCACGTATCTGACCAGCTTCGGCGACGGCGGCCGCCAGCCCGGCCAGTTCTTTGGCACCCACAGCATCGCCACTGACTCGGCCGGCAACATCTATACGACGGAGACCTACGAAGGGAAGCGCCTGCAGAAGTTCGTCTACAAGGGCCTTGGCCCGGTGACGACGGCCGACCAGGGCGTGGTCTGGCCCCAATAGGCGCTGTCGGGCCGGCATCGGCTGGGCGAACGATTCGTTCCATCAGGCTCGCGGCGCTCCGTTCTGGGTTGACGAGACCCACCAGTTCGAGCTGCTTGGCGAGCGTGAGATGCTCGCCGACCTCGAACAACACACCGGCCACGAGGTGGAGATCACCTTGTTGCTGGAATGGGAGTCGAACGGCGGACCGCAACCGACTACCGATCGAACAACGTCAGGTCGATGGCCTGGGCCATGGCGCGATAGCCGACGTCGCTCGGATGTAGCCAGTCTCCCGACTGATAGTCTTCGCGGAACTTGCTCGGCTCCGCGGCATCGCGCACGGCCGCATCGAAATCGATCACGGCGTCGTACGCGCCTGATGTCCGCAGCCACTCGTTGAACGCCTGGCGTTTCACTTCGCCGATGTCGCGGAAGTAGAACGCGCCTTCAAACGGAGCCAGCGTGGCACCGTAGATCTTGAGCCCCCTGGCGTGGACCCGTTCGATTAACTCCGTGTGCCCCGCGATGATCTCCTCCACCGTGGGCGTTGCTGACTCGAATGCCATGCCGATGTCATTCGTCGACTCCATGACGATGACGTGGGTCACGCCAGGTTGCGACAACACGTCACGATCCAGCCTCGACAGGGCGCTCGGGCCAAAGCGAGCGTTGGGATTCGGCGGCGGGGGCGCGGGCGCATCCGCATCGCGCCGCAAAATTCCGAGCCCCGCATTGTGGCTCAGCACCCGGTTCCCGCCGATGCCGACGTTGAGCACGCCCGGCGGTGTGCTCCCGGACCGTTGGACCAGACGACGGGCCAGGAAGTCGGGCCACCGACTGTGGGTGTCGGGCGTCGACGCGGTCCCGTCCGTAATCGAGTCGCCGAGGGTCACGATGACCGGGGTGCCCTCCGGTGCCAGCACGTCGACACGCGAGAGATAAAACCAGGACTGGAAGGTGCGGTCGACCGGCAACTCCGCGACGCCGGTGTAGTCGCCAACCGGCGACAGGTAGTTCGTGGTGAGCCCCGTCCCGTGGACAGTGGCGCCGTCACCGGAGGCCGAGTCGCTGGTGAGGTAGAGATCGATCACCAGGTCAGCCAGCGCCGGCACGCCCATCTCGACCGGATCGCTGACGGCCATCGCGCCTGGGGCAATGGTCGCCGAACGCTGGCCCCCAAACCGAAGCGGAGCCCCGGCGTGCGGGTTGATGGACGCGTCGCCGTGCCGCAAGGCGACATGCGCCGCACCGATGTCGAGCGGCTCGCTGCCAAAGAGGTTGGTGACCGCCACGCGGACCGCCGAGCCACCGATGCTCGTGTGAATGATCTGGCGCACGGTCTGGTTGTGGATCCGCACGGGACCCGGTCCGCGCCCGGCTGAGGCGCTCTCCGCCGAGGGCAGAAGCACTGGCGCCGTGGCCCAGGTGCCCACCCACGCGCCCGGTTCCTGCGCGTGAGCGCGACCCGGCGCCGACGCGAGCGCCAGCGCCAGGAACAGCAGCGCCACGTATCCAACGTTGAGCCGTCTAGACGGACGTCCGAGTGTACCGAGTCTCATGGTGTGCTCCTTCCGCGACTCCTGGAGCATAGCCGCCCCGACCGCGCGTGACAAACGCGACAAGGGCGACGCGGGGGCGGTGCATGGGCGACACTTCACGCATGACTCGTACGTATCAGACCGCCCCGGTCAACGGTATCGAGTTGCGATACCAGATCGTGCCGAACGGTGGGCACCTCAGCCTGGTCGCCGAGGGACTCTCGGATCAGTTCGTGGTGACCGCCGGGGCGTTTCTTCGCGGTGAGTGGCAGCAAATATAGCCGCCGAGCCGCCCCGCCCCATGCCGATCACGAATCCCGCCTGTGTCGCGGTCATCGGCTTCGGTGTGCGGACCGACGTCCAGCCGGGTGTGACAGAATTCAAGCAGTTCGGAGGAACTCATGACACGACGCGCTCCCACGACTCGCACCGACCTGGCGCTACTTGCCGCGCTCATCTTGACTGCCGCTCCCGTCTGGGCGCAGCAGGGCGCACCAGACGGCGGATGGCCGACCTACGGCGGTGATCTCGGGCACACCCGCTACTCGGCGCTAGACCAGATCGACGCCGACACCTTCGGCGACCTCGAACTCGCCTGGCGATTCAGCACGGAGAACCTTGGCCCTGGACCGGAATACATCTTTCAGTCGACACCGTTGATGGTGAACGGCGTGCTCTACACGACGGCCGGCACCCGCCGGGCCGCAGTGGCCCTCGACGCCACGACCGGCGAGATGTTGTGGATTCACCGGCTCAACGAAGGCGAACGGGGCTCTGGCGCGCCGCGCCGGCTGTCTGGGCGAGGCTTGACGTACTGGGACGACGGGGCCGACGGCGTCATCTTCTACGTCACGCCGGGATACCGCCTGATCGCGCTGAACGCCCTCAACGGCCGGCGCGTGGATGACTTCGGTGAAGACGGGATGATCGACCTCAAGCAGGGGCTTGACCAGGACCTCGGACCAGACGCCGAGATCGGCTTGCACGCGGCGCCGGTCATCTCGAACGGCGTCATCATGATAGGCGCGGCGCACCTCGCCGGGGTCGCGCCGGCCACGAAAGAGAAACCCAAGGGCTACGTGCGTGGCTTCGACGCGCGGTCTGGTGAGCGGAAGTGGATCTTCCACACGATCCCGACCGCCGACGAGGTCGGGAACGACAGCTGGGGCAACGACTCGTGGCGCTACACCGGCAACACCGGGGTGTGGGGACAGATGACCATCGACGAGGAGCTGGGCTACGTGTATCTCCCGGTGGAGATGCCGACCGGCGACCTCTACGGTGGACATCGCCCAGGCGACAACCTGTTCGCAGACAGCATCGTGGCGATCGAGATTGCGACCGGTAGCCGCGTGTGGCACTTCCAGACCGTCCACCACGACGTCTGGGACTTCGACCTGCCCAGCGCCCCCATCCTGGTCGACATCACCGTGGACGGCCGGGCGATCAAAGCGGTGGCGCAACCGAGCAAGCAGGGCTTTCTCTTCGTGCTCGATCGGACCAACGGCAAGCCGGTGTGGCCGATCGAAGAGCGCCCGGTGCCGCAATCAGACATACCGGGCGAGGTCACCTCGGCCACCCAGCCGTTTCCCACGAAGCCGCCACCGTTCGACCGCCAAGGCGTCACGGTGGACGACCTGATCGACTTCACGCCGGAGCTCCGACGCCGGGCCGAGGAACTGGCCGCACGCTATCGGATGGGCCCCCTCTACTCGCCCCCGTCCGTGGCCACGCTGGATGGGACCCTCGGCACGCTCCATCTCCCCGGCCTGACCGGTGGGTCGAACTGGCCGGGCGGCTCGTTCGACCCCGAAACCGGAATCTTCTACCAGTATTCGAAGACGGAGGTCCACAGCCTGGGGCTGGTGAGCGATCCTCGACGGTCCAACATGGACTACATCATGGGGCAGCCGCGGCCGCCGGCGGGCGCAGCTGGGGGACGCGGTGGTCGGGGGGGCCGGGGTGGCGGCGGAGGTGGGTTCGGCGGCACCAACATCGACGGCATCACCATCGTGAAACCGCCATGGGGGCGGATCACGGCCATCGACATGAATCGCGGGGAGACCGTG
>CALBET010000917.1 GCA_937888665.1 uncultured Acidobacteriota bacterium | reverse complement strand
CCAGTTCTGCCGGCGTGCTCTCAGCCAGCGAGCCGATGTGTCGATTCGGCACCACGAGCAGGTGGCCGTTGTTGTAGGGATACAGGTTGAGCACCACGAAGCAGGTATCGCCGCGGGTGACCACGAGTGACTCCGGCGCCGGCAGCCCCGGAATGACGCAGAACACGCACGTGTCAGTCGGGGTGTCGGCCGCGCCCGTCACGTAGTCGAGTCTCCAGGGCGCCCAGAGTCGTTCCATGATTGCTGAGACGGGGCTGCGCGCCGGTCCGACCTAGACGGGGCTGCGCCCCGAACCCCACGCGGCCACTCCGCGGGGACGCGCTTTTCGCGCGCCCTAGTATGGGGTGAAACCGGAACCGGGCGTCTGAGCGGCGGCCGACTCGGCGTCAACTCGCATCTCGCGGTTGATCAGCTCTTTGAGTTCTTTGCCCGGTTTGAAGTAGGGCACTTTCTTCGGCGGGACGTCGACACGGTCGCCTGTCTTGGGGTTGCGCCCTTTTCGGGGTTCGCGCTGACGCAAACGGAAGCTCCCGAACCCCCGCAACTCGATCTTCTCGCCGCGCCGCAACGCGAGGATGATGCTACGAAAGACCGTGTCGACGATCACTTCCGAGTGTTTCTTGGTCAGATCAGCGACGCGAGAGACCTCCTCGACGAGCGCCGCCTTCGTCATGCTCCCGCCAGCTGCCAAGATGCCCCCTGCGTGCCACCGTGTTGGTCCGTCCTCGGCGGCCGGCCGTCTCCCGGGCCGCCTGACGACGCTCGACCATCCGCGCTCAGCTCTGGTCCTTGAAGTGGTCGCCCAGCGTCACTTGCGGCGACCCTGAGCCGGCGCCGGCGCCGTCTCCATACGAGTCCCAGTCGGTCTCGTAGTCGTCCGACTTCAGGGCGCGAATACTCAGGCCGATCTTCCGCTCCGCGGGACTGAGCTTGATGATCTTCATGCTCGTCACCTCGTCGACTTTCAGCTCGACCTTCTCGCGTCCACCCTGGTCGTCGAATTCCGACACGTGAATAAGGCCTTCGATTCCTTCGGCCAGCTCCACGAACGCGCCAAAGTTGGTAATGCGCATCACCTTACCTTCGACGATGGAGCCTACCTGGTTGTGCTCGAAGAACTCGTCCCAGATGTCGGTCGCCAGCTGTTTCAGCCCGAGTGAGAGCCGCTGGTTGTCGGGGTCGACGTTCAGCACCATGGCCTCGACCTCATCCCCTTTCTTGAGGACTTCGGACGGGTGCTTCAACCGCTTGCTCCACGACATGTCCGAGATGTGGATGAGCCCGTCAATGCCCTCTTCCACCTCCACAAACGCACCGAACTCCGTCAGATTGCGAACTTTGCCGACCAGCTTCGACCCGATCGGGTAGGTCTCGGCCAGCTGGTGCCACGGGTTGGACTCGATCTGCTTCAGGCCGAGCGAAATGCGCCGGGCCTGCGGGTCCACGCCGAGCACCATCGATTCGACGGCGTCGCCGACGGTGAGCAATTTCGAGGGGTGCTTGACGCGTTTGCTCCAGGACATCTCGGAGACGTGAATCAAACCTTCGACGCCAGGCTCCAGCTCGATGAAGGCGCCGTAGTCAGTCAAACTGACGACCTTGCCGTTGACCCGGTTCCCCACCTCATACCGCTCTTCTACCGCGGTCCACGGATCCGCATGCAGCTGCTTGTATCCGAGTGACACGCGCTCGGTCGCCCGGTCGAATTTCAAGACCACGACGTCGGCTTCGTCATTCACCTTGAAGAGTTCCGACGGGTGCGCGGCCCGACCCCAGGACATGTCGGTGACATGCAGCAGTCCGTCGATCCCGCCGAGGTCGATGAAGGCGCCGTAGTCCGTGATGTTCTTGACCACGCCCCGCAGCACCTTACCCTCTTCGAGGGTCGCCAAGGTGTGGGTCTTCTTCTCGGCGTTCTCCTCTTCGAGCAGCGCCTTCCGCGACAGCACGATGTTGCCGCGCTTCTTGTTGACTTTGATGACCCGCATCCGCAGCTCCTGGCCACGAAGCGCGTCGAGGTTCCGCACGGGACGCACATCGACCTGGGAACCCGGGAGGAACGCCCGGACGCCGATGTCGACGGCCAGCCCGCCCTTGATCCGTTCGATGACGCGACCGAGGACGACCTTCTTGTCGTCGTAGGCCTTTTCGACCTCGTCCCAGATTTTCATCTTCTCGGCCTTTTCGCGCGAAAGCACGATATGGCCGTCTTTGTCCTCGGTCCGCTCGAGCAGCACGTCGACGGTATCCCCCGGCTGAACAAGGCACTGGCCCTCTTCGTCGAGAAATTCCTGAACGGAGATCATCCCCTCAGACTTGTACCCGACATCGACCACCACGTCCGACGACGACACCTTCAGGACGGTGCCCTTGATGACTTCACCCTCGGCGATGTTGCGGAAGCTGCCCTCGTAGGCCTCGAGCAGCTTGTGGTACTCGCCACGCGTGGCCTCGTCATCGTCCTCATCCTGATGCGCCAGGACCGTCATGGGGGCCGGTCGTACGACCCTGTCCCGATCACTGGAATCGTCGAACTCTTCTGCGTTATACATGGAACAGCGGTTCTCCTCTAACACCCTCGCCCGAGCCCAGCCACCTGGTCCGCGTCAACGCGTGCCGGTCACGACCGGCGGTCGCTATGGCAGCTATCGTCGAGTGGCGATAAGCCTCAGACTATACGCCGGTTATGGACGTGTCGTCAAATACGATAGGGAGACAGAGCGGCCTATTTCCTCGGGTCACCCACGCGCGTCCAGACGCTCCCGCACGATGCTCAGCACTCGCTCGACCACCCCGTCGAGCGCGATGCCGGTGGTATCGACCAGCACGGCGTCGTCGGCCATGACCAGCGGCGAACTCGGCCGAGTGCGGTCCGACTGGTCGCGCGCGGCCAGGGCACTGGCCACCTCGGACAGGGCCGCCGCTTCTCCGCCCATCCCGTGGGCGGCATCGGAGGCCCGGCGCGATGCCCGTTCGTCAGGGGACGCGTCGAGATAGATCTTGATGTCGGCGGCCGGAAACACCGTGGTGCCGATGTCCCGCCCCTCCATGACGAGCCCGCCGGCGGCCGCATAGGCGCGCTGGCGGCCCACCAGTGCGTCGCGCACCCCCGGCATGCGCGCCACGCGGGCGGCCGCGGCGTCGATCTCCGCGGTGCGGATGGCGCCGGTCACATCGTGCCCCTCCACCGTCACGGTCTGGTCCTTCAGCGTCAGCTCGACGCGCGCGGCCAACGCGCCGAGCGCCACCTCGTCGTCGAGCGGCAGCCCGTCGTGGACGGCCATCCAGGCGACAGCTCGGTACATGGCCCCCGTGTCGACGTACCGGCACCCCAGCGCCCGAGCGATCGCGCGAGAGACACTCCCTTTCCCGGCGCCAGAAGGACCGTCTATTGCGATGACCAGCTCGCCTGATGTCCTCGGGGTCACTGCTTCCCGCTCCTCGCGCGCGGCGCCGCTCTTGGCGTCGGCCTCGGCTTCTTCGGCGACGATTCGCTCTCGCTCTCCGCCCGCGCGACCGCGCGGCGCAAGGCCGCGACCTCGCCGGGCGCCAGGTCGCGATACTGCCCCGACCTCAACCCGGGGTCCTGGATCGGACCGAACCGAACGCGCCGCAACCGGACCACCGGGTGTCCGACCGCCTCGCACATCTGCCGTACCTGCCGCTTTCGACCCTCTGTGATGGTGAGACGCACCACCCCCTGGTCTCCGTTCCGTCCGCGGCCCGCCATCAGCAGGCTGGCGGTTGCGGGGGACGTGCGCCGCCCCTCCAGCAAGACCCCCCGTGCGAGCCGTTTCAAGGCGCCACCATCCGGCACCCCACGCACGCGCGCTTCATACACCCGCTCCAGACCATGCCGCGGATGTGTCAGCCTCGCGGCCAGATCGCCGTCGTTGGTCAGGAGCAACAACCCCTCACTGTCGTAGTCGAGGCGGCCCACCGGGTACACCGACTCGTGTACGCCGGTCAGGAGGTCCATCACCGTCCGTCGCCGTTCCGGATCGTGACGGGTGGTTATCACGCCACGCGGTTTGTTCAACACCAGATACCGCCGACGTCCAACCTGCGGCACCCGCCGACCATCGACACGGATGTCGTCGGCGTCCGGGTCGGCACGGGAGCCCAGCGCCGAGACGACCTTGCCGTTCACCGTGACCCGACCCTCCTGGATCAGGGTCTCGGCGGCGCGGCGCGAGGCGAGCCCCGCCGTGGCAATCACTTTCTGCAACCGTATGCCGGTTGGTTCGGTTCCCATCTGCACACATCCTTCAGCTGTCCAGTGTCCTGTCGCGACAGCCCCACGGTCGTCAATCCGGGTCGATGTCGTCCCACCCGGTTGGTCCGTCCCAGGCCACCGACACCGAAGCCTCGTCGTTGCCGTCCACAACCTCCCGCTCGTCGACCACGACGACATCGTCGTCGGGGTCACCGAACGGTAGCGGCTCGGTCGACGGCCCGGCGGCCAGCGATGCCGGCACTTCCATACCCAGCGCCTCAGCCATTTCCTCGACTTTCGGCAGGTCTTCCAAATCGGCCAGCCCGAATCGGTTGAGGAACTCGCGGGTCGTCGCGTACAAGAACGGCCGTCCCACGACCTGCTTGCGGCCCACGACTTTCACCAGCTGTCGCTCCAGCAACGTGCCGATGACGCCCGAGGTGTTCACGCCACGAATCTCGGCGATTTCGGCGCCCGTGATCGGCTGCTTGTAGGCCACGACCGCCAGCGTCTCGAGCGCTTGTACCGACAACCGCTGTTTCGAGTGTTCATGAAACAACTTGCGGACCCACTCGTGCAGCTCGGGTCGGGTGCAGATCTGGTAGCCGCCGGCCACCTCCACCATGGCCAACCCGCCACGCTGCTCGTAGTCGGCGCGGAGGGCCGCCACCGCCTGCTCCACGTCCTCCTGTGGCTCGCCATCGAGCAGGCGAAACAACGTCTTCGGCGTCAGCGGATCGGGCGACGCAAAGATCAGCGCCTCGATTATCGGTTTGAGCTCGTCGGACACCAGGGTACTCCCACTCAATCGTCGGTCTCGTCGCCGCCGACGCGCGCCAGGCCGCCCGCTGGCTCGGCCACCGCCGGGTCGACGTCAGCGTCCCCGTCGGCGTCACGCGGGAGCGACGGGACCTCGTGCGCCGTGTCACCGTGCGGCGTCGGCGCGTCGTCCGGCCGGTCGCGACGATACACCCGAATCGGCCCGAACGGGGCGGCCTGGAACACCTGGATCAACTTCAGCCGGATCATCTCGAGCAGGGCAAGAAAGGTCGTGACCAGTTCGCCTCGACTGCGATCGTCGTCGAACAGGTCTTCAAAACCGCAGGCATCGATGCCCGCCAGTCGCTGCAGGAGTTCTCGCGTCCGGGTCTCGATGGACACCTCCGCGCTCGGCAACCGGAACGCGGGGCGCTCGCGAGCCCTCTTCAGCACCGCCTGAAAGGCCTGCAGCAAGCCGAACAGGTCGACCTCGAGTTCGCGTTCGTACGGCTCTCCCGCCAGATCGCCGAGCCGCGTCTCCGGCAACCCCCACTGCGCGCTCCGTACGGTCTCGCGCTCGTGCAGCAGCTCGGCCGCCGCCTTGTAGCGCTGATGCTCGAGCAGTCGGCGGACCAGCGCATCGCGCGGGTCCTCCAGATCCAGGTCCACCTCGACCTCGTCCTCGATGCGCGGCACCAGCATGCGCGCTTTGATCTGGATCAGCGTCGCGGCCATCACGAGAAACTCCCCCGCGAGGTCGAGGTCGAGCTCCTTCATCACGTCGAGGTAGTCGAGATACTGCCTCGTGATGAGCACGATCGGGATGTCGTAGATATCCACCTCGTGCTTGCGAATCAGGTGCAGCAAGAGGTCAAGCGGCCCCTCGAAGTTCTCGAGCTTGACCGGATAGTCTTCGAGCACC
>CALBET010000916.1 GCA_937888665.1 uncultured Acidobacteriota bacterium | reverse complement strand
CACCGAGAACGTCGTCATTCCGATGGGCACCTACCGCTTCTGGAACCCCAGCGTTCGCTACAACAGCGACCCGTCGCGCCGGATGTCGGCGGACGCCAGCTACTCCCCGCAAGGATTCTTTGGCGGCACGCGGACCGACTGGGGCACCGGGTTCAACTTCCGCGCCAGCAGCCGGGTCGCGGTCCAGGGCAATTTCAGCCGAAGTGACGTGGTCCTCCCTGGCGGTGCCTTCGTCGCGGACTTGGCGTCGGCCACGTTCGAGCTGGCCCTCTCCCCGGAGATGACGCTCCGTTCGCTGACCCAGTACAACTCGACCACAGACTCCGTCAGCACCAGTGTCCGGTTTAACTGGATCTACAGTCCGGGCAGCGACATCTACATCGCGTATGACGAACTGCGGCAGGACGATTTTCTGCTGCTGGACCCGGCGCTGCGCCACGTCGGCAGCGTACCCTGGATCCAGAATCGGCAACTTGCCGTCAAGATGACCTATCTGTTGTCGCGCTGACGGCGGCACGGCGGCGTAGCAACGCCCTTCAGGGCCGCTGACCGTTGACCACTGACCGAGGACCCGCAATGGCCATCTATCGCGTCACAGCCCGGTTCAAGACGGACATGGCGGCGGAGCTGCGCCGCAAGCTCGACGACGGCTCGATCGCCGCCCAAGAGCCGGACGGTCAGGAGCTGGTCGACGCGTTCGACCGAGCCACCGTGACCGAGTCCGGGGATGTCTGCTGGAGCGAGACCTGCTATTGCCCGACGCCACTGGCGCACGAACGGGCGACCGTCCTTGACCGGTTCTTCGACGGTCTCGCCACTGAGCCGATCGAGTCGTATCAGCGGTACGAGGGACGACCGTTCCTGGAGTATCTCGGCGACATGGTGGAGACGTCTTCGGATCGGCTGACCTGAAGATCCGTGCTACCACTGCACATCGGGCGCTCGACACAACAGAGCGTCAGGTTTAGGATTGGGCGATAGGGTTGATTATTGTGAGGAGCGCCTGCATGACGATGACATTTCGCGTCGGTTCGGTCGCTGCGCTGTTACTCGCGCTCGTAGCGGGTCCTCGGGTCGCGACCGCACAGACGCCGCACGACGAGGTGACGTTCACGAAGGACATCGCGCCGATTCTGCAGCGGAGCTGCCAAAAGTGCCACCGCCCCAACTCGCTGGCGCCGATGTCACTCATCACCTACGAAGACGTGCGTCCCTGGGCACGGTCCATCAAACAGCGGACGGGGCTCCGCAACCAGATGGGCGTCATGCCACCGTGGTACATCGAGAAGGACATCGGCATCCAGCGGTTCAAGGACGACTGGTCGCTGAGCGACGACGAGATCGGCGCCATCGCCGCGTGGTCTGACGCCGGGGCGCCACGCGGGAACCCGGCCGACATGCCGGTGCCGCCCGCCTTCATCGATGTCGATGAGTGGGAAATCGGCCAGCCGGATCTCATCGTGTCGTCCCCGGCCATCGAGGTGAAGGGCGAGGCGCCAGACTGGTGGGGCGTGCTCGGCCAGATCGATTCCGGTCTGACCGAAGACCGCTATGTCTCGGCGATCGAGTACAAAGAGCGGAACGACCTGCCCCGTGGTGTGAAATCTGACACCGTCGGCGGCCTGTTCGTGGTGCACCACTCGGCGCTCACGACCATGGGTCCGGACGATGGACCGCGCGATGCGTTCACCTGGCCCGTGCACGAGGTCGGGCGCAACGCCGACATCTTCGACGAGGAGGCCGGGCCGATCCTGAAGGCCGGAGCGAAACTGATCTTCCCGTCGACGCATCTGCACGCGAACGGCACCGACACGACCGCCCGCCTGGAAGTCGGCTTCAAGTTCCACCCGAAGGAGTACGAACCGACGAAAGAGGTCGAGTTCCTCTTCTTTGGCAACGGCCCCGACATCGACATCCGAGGCATGGAAGACAACCAGCGGATGGATGCCTACTTCACGCTGCCGGAGAACACCAAGCTCAGCGTCTACGAGCCGCACATGCACGCGCCGGGCGTCAGGATGTGTCTCGAGGCGGTCTGGGGTACCACCGTACAGGCACTCAACTGCTCTGGCTACGACCACAACTGGGTGCGTGTGTACAAGTACGAAGACGACGCCGCGCCGCTGTTGCCAAAGGGCACCATCCTCCACTTGACCGGTTACTTCAACAACACGCTCACCAATCCGAACGTGGCGGACCCGCGCAACTGGTCGGGGTCGGGGCACCGGTCCGTCGACAACATGTTCATCAACCTGCTGCAGGCGATCTACATGGACGATGAGGAGTTCGCGGTGGAAGTCGCCAAGCGTGACGGGCAACTGCAGCTCACGGGCGGTACAGACATTGGGTGTCTGCTGTGCGGTACGTCCGCGGCCCAGGCAACCGCGGGTGGCGGCTAGTAGCCCGGAGACGCCCATGATGCACCAACGCGTATCAGCCCGACGCTCGGGGCTCTTTCTCACGGCCGTCGTCTCGCTGACGGCGCCACCGGTGGGTCATGCCCAGCAGTCGTTCGCGAGCGGACAGAACATCGCGCCCGCCTACGAGGGCTGGGAACAAAACGCCGACGGCTCGTTCAACCTGGTGTTCGGGTACATGAACCGGAACTGGGAGGAGGTCATCGACGTCCCGATAGGCCCCGAGAACACGATTGCACCGGGCGGACCTGACCACGGGCAGCCGACCCGCTTCTACCCGCGTCGAAATCGTTTCACGTTTCGCGTGCGGGTGCCGGCCGACTTCGGCGACAAGGAGCTGGTCTGGACGCTGACGAGTAACGGTCGGACCGAACAGGCCTACGCCACCCTGAAGCGGGACTACTTCATCGACGACCTGGTGGTTCAGGCGAACAACGGTGCCGCCGGCGCCGCCGGCGCCACGCCCGAGCTGGAGCACAACGCGCCGCCCTCGCTCACCCTTCGGGGCGAACCCACCCGGAGCGTCCGCGCGGGCGAGCCGCTGTCGCTGGCGGCGGTCGTGACCGACGACGGCGTCCCGCGGGCCAGGGGCCTGGCCCCCACCAACCCCAGGCGACCCGGGCGGATCACCACCGACAGCGCCACGGGGTTGCGGGTGTCCTGGTTTGTGTACCGCGGACCAGGACTGGTGACGTTCGACCCACCCCAGATCAGCAACTGGGAGGACACGCGGGTCGGCCGTAACTCGCCATGGTCCCCGGGCTGGTCCACCCCCGCGTCCCCCGACAACGGACTCTGGACGACCGAGGCGATTTTCAGTCTGCCGGGTACGTACACGTTGCAGGTCCAGGCGCACGATGGCGGGCTCGCGGCCTCCGACACCATCACGGTCAACGTGACCGTTCCGCTGGGCCGTTAGGTTTTCCAACGAGGCGCCCGCCTGGCTGCTCCCTCCTCGCGCCTTGCCAGACGGACGCCTCGTCGGAAAACCCCCTCTGACGTTTCTTGCGCAGCTGCTCCGGGGAGATCACCGGGGCCTGTCTGCTCCGTAACCCAGTCGGTACCAGACCGGACACACCGCCAGCCCGACCAGCAGCAGACAGCCGACCCAGATCGGGCGGGACGGCATCCAGGCCGGTGGCGGGCTCCCCACAAGCCAGGTGCCGATGCCGACCAGGAGGCAGAACACGGTCACCGCGCAGAGGGCCATCGCACCGAGCGCCCGGCCAAGACGCGCCGGTCCGGTGGCGGCGGCGATGGGGTCGACCGCGGCCGCAATTGGGCCCCAGAAGCCGACGGGTCGCACCCGTCGATAGAAGGCGGTCAACCCCACCGTCTCTTCGGGCCCCCTGATCCAGACCGCCGCGAGCGCCGCGCCTGTCGATACGGTCGCCATGAGCAGCAAGCGTAGCGCCTGTTGATCATCGCCAAGCGACACCAGCAGCAGCGGTGCCGCCACCGCCGACGTCAGCATCGCGGCGATCTCGGCCCAGGCGTTCATCCGCCACCAGATCCAGCGCAGCACCTGCACGACACCAAGGCCGGCCCCAAACAGCAGGTTGATCTGCCAGGCCTGGTTGATGGACGTCAGCTGGGTCATGATCACGAGCGCGACCGCCAAGATGCCCACGGTGGACCCGCGCGCGACCCAGACCAGGGACCGACCGCTCGGCTCGGTCTTGAGCCACGCCTGACAGATGAACCGTTTGTAGAGATCGTTGGTCCAGTACGAGGCGCCCCAGTTCAGGTGGGTGTCGACGGTAGAGGCGAGCGCCGCAAGCATGCCGGTCAGCATGAGCCCCATCAGGCCCGGTGGCAGCAGTTCCGCCATGCCCCGCACGTAGCTCGCTTCGCGGTCGGCTTGCAGCAGCCCGGGGGCGAGGGACGGGTCCGGCGGGAACAGCACGAGCAGCCCGACGCTCAGCGGTAACCAGACCAGACTGCGCACCACGACCTGGGTGAACGTGAAGACCACTGCCGCCGTTTTCGCGTCGCGGTCGCTCCGGCAGGCCATCGACCGCTGGGCCAGATAGCCCGTCCCGTCGGAGACCGAGTTGATGAGCCACAACAACCCGATGAGGGACAGGACCGTCAGCGTGACGTCCTTGCCGTGCCCCGGTGTGAAGGCCAGAATCTGGTCCGGCGTAATGCCGCCCGGGCCGCCGTCCGCGAAGGTCTCGTACACGCGCTCCGTCATCGCGCCCAGACCTCCGATCTCCATGACGACGATCACGGTAAACGCCACGGTGCCGACAAACATCACGCCGATCTGCACGACGTCGGTCGCGACCACACTCCGCAGGCCGCCGGTGGCCGAGTAGAGCGTGGTGAACGCGAGGATCAGCAGCAGGGAGACCAGGTTGTTGGCGGTCTGGACCCAGACGGCAGGGTCATCCGGTGCCCCGATGGTCAGTGGCATCCCGACCGTCTCAACGAATGTCACCACCGGTTGCAGCAGACCCGTAGGCAGCCACTCGTGCCACACCAGGAACGGTTCGGCAATCTTGGCGGCGGCGAAGAGCACCCAGGCAAGCGAGACGCAATTGATGAGCGTGCCGAGGTAGAACGCCTTCACCCCTCGCAGCACGGCCGCCGGCCGCCCCCCGTAGCGCACCTCGGTCAGCTCGGCGTCGGTGACGACCCCGGCACGTCGCCAGGCGCCCGCCAGCACGAACCCCATCAGCAGAAACGTGACGGCGTAGATCCACAATTGCCACAACCCGAAGATCCCGGAGACCGCCACGATACCGGTGACGAGTAACGGCGTGTCTGCCGCAAACTGCGTCGCGGCCATGCTGAGCCCCGCCTTCCAGCCGGGGAGGGTCCGGCCGGCGAGGAAGTATTCCTCGAGATTCTTGGACGCCTGACGGCGATGGCGGAGGCCGACCGTGACGGCGTAGAGAATAAAAACGGCGAGGATCACGACGTCGACGGTGCGCACGCGTCAATCCTGTCATGCATCCTCTTCGGTCGTCATGTGACCAGAAGACGAGACAGCCAGCGCGGGCGTGACGGTCAGCGTGGAGCGGGGTCGTGCGGACGCACGATCATGACGGCGGCCAGCGGCTCGTCGTCCTCAGACAGGTCCTGCTCGAGGCGTCGATGCTCCTCGAAAGCCAGCCACTGCGGGTCGGTCCAGTGTCGGCGATGGCCGCGCGGTTGCTGCGACAACTCGAGACCATCGGTCCCCGTGTAGAGCGGAATCGATTTTCGAGGAGCGGAGCGATTCACACGGCGCGCGTCCAAGGCCACCGCATCGGTCACCTCATGGGTCGGCAAAGGAACCGGATCGTACTCAACGCCGCGCTCATCGCGAATCACCACCCGGTCATTGTACGCGGCCTCGCCAGGGAATCGTTCGCGCGAAGGCATGGCACCCGCTTGAGTCGCCGACGTTCGTGCGGTTTCGGCGGCTCGTGGGGACGGGGGTGCGGCGGCCGACAGCCAACGCTTGGACGCTGGCTCAAGGAACTCATCCG
>CALBET010000915.1 GCA_937888665.1 uncultured Acidobacteriota bacterium | reverse complement strand
TGCGACACGGCTCCCTCCTGGTTCACCACCGACGTCTCCGCAGGATACGGGCTGGAGTCGACTCCAGTGTCAAGGGGAAAAAAGCGCTTGACCCTGGAGTTGACTCCATGATGCACACTGTTGGTCGACGGGCCACAAAACGGACCAATGTCAAATGACACAGCACCGACGTACCGGATCGGCGAGGCTGCCGCACGCACGGCGCTGTCGAGGGACACCCTCCGGTACTACGAGCGGATGGGGCTCCTCCCTCGCCAGCCGCGCACGAGTGGCGGGTTCAGGGTGTATGACGAGGCGACCCTCGAACGCCTTCTATTCATCACACGGGCACAGGCCGTCGGTTTCAGCCTCGAGGACATTCGCCAGCTCGTGTCGTTCGACGGGCAAGGGCTGGAGCGCTGTGGTCGGGTACGCCATCTGATCGCGACAAAGCTGGCCGAGCTCGACGAGCGGCTCTCGGAGCTGCGGGCGTTTCGCCGCTCGCTCGTCGGCTCGCTTCGAGCGTGCGATGCCGTGCTGGCCGGAGACGGCGATCCCGAGTGCCCTGTGGTCGATCCCGAAAAACCGCTCGGTCCGCGGGCGCCCCGAGAACGCGCCCTGAAGCGGGACCGCGCCTGATGCGCCACCATTGCGTGATGAGGAGGACGTCGATGACAAGGATGCGCTGGTCGTTCGTTGGACTCGCGCTGCTGGCCCTCGGTCTGTCGGTGGGATGCGGGAGGTCTTCGCCGACGTCGGCGGAGACAGACGCCGCGGCGACGGCCCCTGCCGTGGTCACCGAAACGGTCGCGCTCAGGATTGAGGGGATGACCTGAGGCGGCTGCGCCCTGGCCGTGCGCCAGGCCCTGACGGCGGTCGACGGTGTGGTTGACGCCGACGTCTCGTACGACGATAAGCGTGCGGACGTGCGGTACCAGCCGGCTGTCGTACAACCGGCGGCACTGGTGGCGGCGGTCGATGGCTCCGGGTTTACCGCGGAGGTGATGCCCAGCCATGGCGCAGGTTCCTAACGCTGGGGCGCGAGAGCGGCTACCTGGCGCCACGGGGGTCGTGGCGGCGGTGCTCGCGGCGAGCTGCTGCCTGCTGCCGCTCGCACTGATCGCCACCGGCGTGGCCGGGGCCGGGCTGATGATGACGATGATGCGCTACGAGTGGCTGACTTTGCCACTCGGCGTCGGCGGGCTGACCGGGGCCTATGCGCTGTATTTCCGCGAGCGGCGTCGGTGCGACACCGCTGGGTGCCGTCTGGTGGGCGAGCGGGCGACCAAGGTCATGCTGGGCCTCGCCACCGCGGTCGTGACGGTCGCCCTGGTGCTCAAGCTCTTTCCGTCCTGGACCGCGGGAATTCTGCAACGACTGTAGGATGCACCATCGAGATCGCCCCCCGGCTTGGGCACGGCTTCCGTGTGCCACCACGGCATTCTCCACCCAACCGGTCGGATCGTAGTATGACCACCACCCGGCATGCAGCCGTTGCACGCCTGTCAGCGATCGGCGGGCGGGTCCGAAGTGACTCCCAGCACGAGCACCCGGTCTGATGCCAGGTCGGTCGCATAGACCGTCGCGCCGTCGGGAGAGACCGCTATGTGTTCGGGTGAGTAGATGTCAGGATCCGCGTCGGGTAGAACCCAGGTTCCGAGCCGTGCTCCTCGTTCGGAGAGCATCAGCACTCGGTGGTTGCCGCTGTCGGCTACGTGGATGCGACCTGACGGGCCGACCGCAACGTCGGTCGGTACGTTGAAACCTGCCACTGACGCCGCGGGTCGCGGCCATAACCAGACCAGGTGGTATCCGAGGCGCTTGAGTGGACGGCCATCCTGGGCAAACCATTGCAGTCGATAGTTATACGCATCGGCGACGAGGATACGTCCGTCGGCGGTGACGTCGACCCCCGTCGGATAGTGGAGGGCTCCTCCACCCAGGCGCCCGGCGTGTCCTACCACGCCCGCAAAGCTACCGTCTGGCCGAAACTGCTGGACCCGGTCGTTGTAGAAATCCGTCACGTAGACGTCACCGCGATCGCTGACGGCCAATCCTGCCGGGGCGTCGAAGTGACCGGGCGCCGCACCGGGGGAGCCGAACGCGAGAACGAAGTCGCCGTGCCTCGTAAATTTCTGAACGCGGTCCTGGAAAAAATCTGAGACGTACACGGAGCCGTCCGAGGGTGCCACGGCGACGCCCAGGGGGTTGCTGAACTCACCGGGGCCATCTCCCTCGCGTCCCCATTCCCCCTTGACCGTACCGTGACGGTCTAGGTGCACGACGCGGCGACGCGCATCGGTGACGAAGACGTCTCCATCAGGGGCCACCCCGACGCCGATGGGACGCAGGAACGCGCCGGACGGCGCATCAGTTCCGTGCCACGACGCGACCAGGGTGTAGCTTCCGTGGTCTACGGATGCGGCGGGGATGCTCCAGGAGGTTCCCCACGCGCTGATCAGCGTCGCCAAAAGCGCTGCACCCAGCAGGACGCCGACGGCCAAGCGCCGGCGTCGAGTCGTCGCAGACGCGATTTTCATGACTCCCCTCTATCTATCTATGCTCGCCTGCCTTCCACTCGATCTTGCTCGCCGTGAAGCCGGCATCCCGAACTGCCTTGCGGATGTTCTCTTCCGTGACGTCGGCATCAGCGGCAAGATCGAGCGTCGTCTGTCCTTCTCTCAGATCGGTCTCGACCTTCGTGACCCCTGGCAGTTTTCGCAGGTGTTTCTCGAGGCCGTCGACGCAGAACGGACAGGCAAGCCCGTCCACGGTGACGACGACTTGTGGGGCCACATCTTGGCGGACACCGGCGGAAGCGGTCGACCCGCCGCCAAAGGCGAGTGACGCACTGAGAGCGACTGCCGTCGCGGCTCTCGGCCCGGCCGCGTGTGTCCAACGGCGTGCAACGGTGACCATGGTTGATGACC
>CALBET010000914.1 GCA_937888665.1 uncultured Acidobacteriota bacterium | reverse complement strand
TTGGGGACGGAAGTGGGGCCGGACTCCACGACCGTCTCGCTCACCACTGTCGTACAGCATGCGTCGGAGGGGCTGGGCCTCCTGGCCGAGATCGTGACCAGACCTCGGTTTGATCCGTCCGATGTTGGCCGCGTGAAGGACCTTCGGCGGAGTCGGGTGCGGCAGTTGCGAGTGGTGTCGAGTGCCGTGGCCGATCGGGTGTTCCTGGCGACGCTCTTTCCTGGCCATCCGTATGGACATCTTGGGATTGGGACCGACGCGTCCCTGGCCGACATCACCCCGGCTCAGGTGACCGCGTTTCACCGTGATGCGTATCAGCTCGGGTCAGCGACGCTGATTGGCGTCGGGGCGCTGACGCACGAACAGCTCGGCGACGCGGCGGAGCTGGCGTTCGGCGCCCTGCCCGTACGGCCGCCGGCGTTGGGGGTGGTCGTCGCGCCGGCCGATCTCGGTTCGGCCGGGGCGCCGTCCGCTCGTCTGGTGCTCGTCGACCGTCCGGGCGCCGTGCAGTCGGAGCTGCGTGTTGGCCACGTGGCGGTTGCCCGCGCCACGCCGGACTACCATGCGGTCCAGGTGTTGAACGTGGTTCTGGGCGGGCAGTTCGTGAGTCGCCTCAACCAGCGCTTGCGTGAGGAGAAAGGGTACACCTATGGTGTACGGACGGGGTTTGATTGCCGGCGGGCGCCGGGCCCGTTCGGGCTACACGGGAGTGTGCAGGCTGACGCGACCGTCGAGTGCATCCAGGAGGTCGTGTCGCAGATGGCGGCGATCGGTGGCGACCGCCCCGTGACGCCGGAGGAACTGGAGATGGCGCGCGCCGCGCTGACCCGCGGGTTTGCCCGGGGGTTCGAGACGGCCGGCCAGGTGGCGCGCGCTGTCGCGTCGCTGGTGCTCCACGAATTGCCGGCGGACGACTACGACCGATTTGTGCCGGATGTCGAGGCGGTCGATGCCGCCGCCGTGACCGCGGCGGCACTGGCACACCTGCACGCCGATGACGCGGTGGCGGTGATTGTGGGACCCGCCGAGCAACTTTCGTCCGGGCTCATGGCGCTTGGCCTGGGTGAGCCGGTGCGCGTCGATGCGTAACACGAGGAGTTGAGAGATGAAAGCCGTGCGGTTCCACCAACACGGTGGGCTCGACGCCCTACGACACGAAGATGTGCCCGACCCCGAGCCGGGGCCCGGCGAAGTGCTGATACGCGTGCGGGCCTGCGCGCTGAATCACCTCGATCTCTGGCAGCGCCGTGGGATTCCCGGCGTGCGCCTCCCGCATTGCCCCGGCAGTGATGTCGCCGGCGAGGTGGTGCGCGCCCCGGCGGGCGGGGTCGCCGAGGGCCAGCGGGTGCTGGTCCAGCCGGGGCTCAGCTGCGGACGGTGCGCCGCCTGTCTCGGTGGCGAGGACAACCTCTGTCGGAGCTACGGCGTGGTCGGCTATCAGTCCGAGGGTGGATACGCCGAACTCGTCACGGTACCAGTCGAGAACGTCGTGCCGATTCCGGATCACATCGGTTTTCGCGAGGCGGCCGCGTTTCCGATGACGTTCCTGAGCGCGTGGCACATGCTGGTGACCCGGGCCGCGCTGCGGCCTGGCGAAACGGTCCTGATCCTGGCCGCCGGCAGTGGTCTGGGCCAGGCGGCCATCCAGGTGGCGCTGGCGCAGGGCGCACGGGTCATCGTCACGGCGGGTTCCGCCGAGAAGCTGGCCCAAGCGCGTGAACTGGGCGCGCACGAGGGCATCGATCACTACCGAGAGGATATCCCGAAGGAAGTGCGGCGGTTCACAGACCGCAGCGGCGTCGACGTGGTGTTCGAGCACGTCGGGCAGGCGACGTGGGAGTCGTCGATGAAGAGTCTCAAGCGAGGCGGGCGCCTGGTGACGTGCGGCGCGACGACCGGGCCCAGCGTCTCCATGGATATCCGCCACCTGTTCTCCCGGCAGATCTCTCTAATTGGCTCCTACATGGGGTCGAAGAGCGAGTTGCTTCGGGCCGCCGAGCTGTTTTTCGACGGCCGATTCACCCCGGTGATCGACAGCACCTTCCCGCTCGAGGCCGCCGTGGACGCCCAGCGCCGGCTTGAAGACAAGTCCCAGTTCGGCAAGATCGTCCTCGACGTCTGAGAGGCGCCCGGCGGTTCGAAAACTTGTGGGGCGCCGCGGAAGCTTGGTGCGTGACGATCGGCAGAGAGTAATCGGTGATGAGCTTCGTTCGGATTGGCATGAGCATCGCCGGCGTGGTCGGTCTGCTGGCCGGGACCGTGGCGGCCGCGACGATCTGGCTTCTGCTGACCGATCCGGTGACGGTGGCCGACGCGGTCAGCGAGCAGGATGTCACGCCGTTCGTCCGCCAGCTCGCCGACGTCCTCTATCAGGCGATTCTTCAGCTCGCGCGCTATCTTTAGTTAGACGGGGCTGCGCCCCGAACCCCACGCGGCCGCTGCGCGGGGACCCCGAATGCCCCACGCCGCGGCCGCGGGCGCGCATTGTCGCGCGCCGTGGGCGGCGGTGCCGCCCTGCTCAGACGGGGCTGCGCCCCGAACCCCACGCGGTCGCTGCGCGGGGACCCCGAATGCCCCACTCGGCTTTCTTTAGACGGGGCTGCGCCCCGAA
>CALBET010000913.1 GCA_937888665.1 uncultured Acidobacteriota bacterium | reverse complement strand
TTGCCCCGGGTCGAACGGGGGCACCAACATCATGGGCGGCGCTTCGGTCGACCCGGAGACCGGCATCCTCTACGTGGCGTCCACGAAGGCCTGCTCGGCGCCGATGCTGGTCCCTGGGATCGATGCCGACAAGGACGACCCGAACCCGATCGGGAAGACCATTATGGAGTGGGTCGCGGGCCCTGGCGGCGTGCGCGGCCCCCAGGGGTTGCCGTTGTTCAAGCCGCCGTACGCCCGTATCACCGCCATCGACCTCAACACCGGCGACACGCTCTGGTGGATTCCGAACGGCGATACGCCGGACCGCATCAAGAACCATCCGGCGCTCGCGGGGGTCGACATCGGCAACACAGGGTCGCCGTCGCACCCCACTCCAGTCACCACCAAGTCGCTGCTCATCTACGGCGAAGGCCGGGGCGGGGCGGCCGTGCTGCACGCGCACGACAAGACCACTGGCAAGCGTATCGGGACGGTTCAGATTCCGGCGCCGACCAACACCGCCATCATGACCTTCATGCACGAAGGCGTGCAGTACATCGTGGCGCCGGTCGGCGGGAGTGGCGGCGGTGCCAGGGGCGGGGGCCGTTCGCAGTTTCCCGGTTCCTTCGTGGCGCTCCGGTTGCCCCAAGCGGACCACTAGCGCACCAGGCGTTCAGAGGCGGCGCCCGGGAGGCCGGGCGCCGCCTCTTTTTGGCATCAGGCATCAGGTTGCGGCGCCGCGAGTGGGTCTGCGCTCCGCTCCGAAGCCCGAAAAAACCTAGCGCAACTCACTCACCGCGATCGTCAACTCGCGGGTTTCGCCGGCTCCGAGTGTGAAGCTCGTGGCGGCGCGGCTGATTCGTTCGAGAAACTCGGGGTCAGTTTCCGAGCCCTGGGTGATGCCGGCGGCAGCAACGGCCAGATAGCGCTCGGCGGGAAGCCCGCGGACATCGATGGCCCCGTGTTGGTCCGGCCTGACGGCCCGGACGAACCGGGAGGGGTAGGACCACCGGGTCTGGTCCCAGGCGAAGATCACGACGCGGCAATCGGTGACCGGGGCGCCGCCGTCATCGACGATGGCGGCACGCAGTCGTGTCGGCCGGTCGGTGACCACGACTCGGAACTCGCCGGTTGAGCGCCCGGACGGCAGGTGGACCGGCTGATCGGTGATGTCCCGACCATTGAGGAGCACGGCGTCCAGGTGCCACCCGTCCGGCAAACCGAGCAGGCGGATGAGTTGCGCGTCACCCATCCCGTGAATCTCGAAGCTCCAGTCCTGGTTGACCTGGCCGATGCCTCGTCCCGACGGCACGCCGACGAATCCCATCGGCATGGTGAAGAGCTGGAGGTCGTCCGGCAGGAAAGGCACGTCGATTCCGCCCTCGACCGCGATCGTGCCGGTGGCTGTCGCACCCGTCGTCGTGCGCAGCACGAGTTGCTCCAGGTCGACGCCGGCGACCGCCAGGTCAGTCATCGCGAACTGGATCGGACCTTCCGTGGCCGGCGTATTCGTGTACACGGTGTATTCGCCCGGTGGCACGCCCTCGACGGTGAACGAGCCATCAGGCTCAATCTGTCCGCTTCGCACTTGCAAACCGGGTGGACTACGGCCGACGAGGCTGACTGAGCGAGCGCTGGCCAGCGGAAGTCCCTGCGCATCCAGGACGCGTCCAGAGACCCGAGCCGTGTTGCTCGGCGCCAGTGTGACGTCGATGCCGGCGCGCTCTTCGGCGATGCGCAACGAGATGCGCTGCGCAGACGCGAGGTCCGCCGCGCTGGGGTAGTACGTCGGCCCTGGCCGTTCAGGACCCGACACGACACGGGACGACGACGCCTCCACATAGTAGTCGCCCGGAGGCAGGTCGAACAGTCGATAGACGCCGCGATCGTCGGTCGAATCGTCGCGCCCGATCTCGACCATGTCCCATCGTCCCGACGTGAATTGGTATCGTTGGGCGGCGACCCGCACGCCGACCGCCGGCTGGCCGTGTCGGTCGAACACCAGGCCGGTGATCACGGCTCCGCGTGGCAGCTGGAAGTCGACTCCGTTCAGCGTCTCGCCGGCCCCGAGTTGCAGCGGCGTTCCGGGCTCGAACGCGCGACTCTGTCCATATTGAAGCTGCAAGTAGCCACCGCGGCGGGCTGTCACGGTAAGGAGCCCCGCGGGCAGGTCACTGAGCGTGTATCGCCCGTCCGCGTCCGTGCGCGCGCTCGCGGAGACGCGGCCGGTCTGGCGTCGCACCGTCACGTCCGCGTCGCTCAGCGGTATCGGCGGCGACCCGGTCATGACCCGACCACGGATAGTGCCGTTGCCGATATCGGTCTCCGCGGCGGTGCGATCCCGGGTCTGTCCTGCCCCGGCGATGTCGACGAGGGCGATGAGCAGACAGATGAGGACGAACCCTGAAGGGCCTTCAGGCCCATTGTGCTGCCGGAATAGCTGCCGAAGCGGGCGCCGGTCGGTCACATGGCCCTCGTCATCCGTCAGTAGGCGTCAGGCGGGGTGCAGAAAGAAGGCCATTATACGGCGACACCGTCGTGGGCGGTGCGTGTTCCGACCGACCCGGTTGCGGGAACAGCCGCAGACCGGCATCATGCACCTTCGACAAGGAGAGCGATGGCAGAGCGAAAAACGGGCACCGTGGTGCACCAGGAACTGATCACCCCGGGTCTCATGCGCTTCCGGCTGGCGCCTGAGGGTGACAGTCACTTCCCAGAGTACGAGGCTGGACAGTACATCGCGCTTCGGCGAGACGATTGCAAGCTGACCCGAAGGATCGGCGTCGCGCAAAATGGCAAGCCGACCTATGAGCCGGAATACGACCCATGGGGCCGACAGACCGTCGGGCCGGTGACCCACTCCTACTCGATTGCATCAGCGCCCTCTGAGACGGCGGAACACGGGTGGCTCGAGTTTCTGTTGGCGCTTGAGGACGGCGTGCACGGCCTCCCGGGTCGGTTGAGCGAGGCCCTGTTCGGCATGGGTCCAGAGACCGGTTGCCACGTGACGTACTACAACCGCATCGCCGGGACCCTCACGCTCGACACGCGGGTCCAAGACGCGCACAGTGTGCTCATGGTCGGCACCGGGACCGGGGTGGCGCCCTTCGTCTCAATGCTGAAGGAGCTGCGGGCGCGGAGCGACGGAAGCGATGGTCGTCGCTACACACTCGTCCACACCAACCGGACGCCACTCGAGCTGGCGTATCAGGACGCCCTCCTCGAGATCGAGGCGGCCGGCCGTTTCGACTTCATGTATCTGCCGACCATCAGCCGTCCGTCGCCGAATGTTTCCATCGACCCGCGGATTGGGCAGGGGCGGGCCAGCAACGTGGTGCGCCACATCTATGGCCTGCCGACGGCCGAGGAAGAGAAGCAGACGAGCGCCAAGAGCGACGTCTCGAAAGTGGCGGCCGAGCTCGCGCTCGCGCGGCTCGTGTATCCGGTCTTGCCGCGCCACCTGCGGGTGAGCGACCTACGCGAGCGGGTGGACCCGGCGAGTAGTGTGCTGCTGACCTGTGGAAACCCAGCGTCGACGGCTGATCTGCGAGCCACCGCCGCACGGCGTGAGCTCCGGATCGAAGTCGAGGAGTGGTAGCGCGTCCCGGAAGCCGTACGCCGCTGAGAGGAGCGTAGTCCTTAGTCCTCGGTGTCCGGAAAGTTCACCCCGTCGATGATCTGCACACCCCGGTCCAGCGTCTTGTGGACCGGGCAGCGGCTCGCGACCTGCGCCAGCCGCGCGCGGTGCGTCGCGCTCAGTTCGCCATGAATCGTGACCGTGCTGCGGACCTGCTCGATGACCCCGTTCGCCCGTTCATCGCAGTCGATACAGTCGTCGGCATGTACCCGGTCGAACTCAAGGACGACCTCCACCCCCGTGAGGGGGATGTCCTTGTGCGTGGCGTACAGACGGAGGGTCATCGCCGTGCAGGCCGCCAGGCTGCCCAGCAGGAATTCGTAGGGAGTCGGTCCAGAGTCGGCGCCGCCGGCCGATGGGGGTTCATCGCTGCGCCACAGAAATTGGCGCGACCGGATATCGACCGATGTCCCGTTCTTCAATGTTGCGGTAACGCTCGCCATCCGCCTCAGTCCTTGATCGCTTGGTAGATGAGGGCTCGCAGCCGACCGTGGTCGTCCAGTCCTCCGGCCGGAATCAGCTGGGTCAGATAGACCACCACCAGTTCTTCGGTCGGATCGACCCAATAGGTCGAGTGGTAGGCGCCGCCCCACCCGAATTCGCCCTTCGAGCCGGGAAGGCCCCGAGCGCCGACGTCCTCCACGATGGAGAACCCGAGGCCAAAACCCTGTCCCACTCGGAACGGTTGGCCGGTCAGATGGTTGGTCGTCATCAACTCGACGGTCTTGCGACTGAGCAGCCGTGTGCCATCCAGTTCGCCGCCATTGAGCATCATCTGCAAGAACCGCGCGTAGTCGGTGGCGGTCGACAGCAACCCGGCGCCGCCAGAGAAGCTCTTCCGCGGTCCGTCGGCGTAGGCGCCCTGGCCCACCATCTGTCCCGGTTCCGGTGCGCGCTCCAGACCACCGTCCGTGGCCGAGTACACGGTGGCGAGTCGGTCCCTCTTCGCCGCCGGCAGGTAGAAATGGGTGTCGACCATCCCGAGCGGTTCGAGTACCCGCGCCCGGAGGAACTCGTCGAGCGGTTGCCCGCTGACGACCTCGATCAGGGCCCCGAGAATGTCGGTGTTGTAGCCGTAAATCCACTGTTCACCAGGGTGGGCATCGAACGGCAGTGCGGCCACCCGGCTAATCGTGTCGCCTACCGGCTCGTCGCGGTCTGCGAAATACCACCCCTGGATGCCCGCCGCTTCCCAGCGGTCGCTGGCAGGGCCGTTGCCGTAGCTGACCCCCGATGTGTGGGTCAGCAGCTGGCGGATGGTGACCTGTCCGCGCGCATCGACCACGTCGTAGCCTCCGTCCTCGCGCGCCACCGCTACCTGCGTCGACGCGAACTCCGGCAGGTAGCGACCCACGGGGTCGGAGATCAGGAGTTTGCCCTCTTCCTGCAAAAGCATCACCCCGGTGCTGACAATCGCCTTGGTCTGCGAGGCGATCCGGAAGATGGTGTTCTCGCCCATCGCCGATCCGGACGCGAGGTCGCGCTCGCCGAATGCATTCAGATACGCCACGCGGCCGCGCCGGGCCACCAGCACGACCCCGCCGGCGATCTTGCCGTCGTCGACGTAGCCCTGCATCGCGTCGGTCAGTCGGGCGAGCCGTTCGGCCGACAGGCCGACCGCGTCTGGTTGGGCTCGGGGAAGGTCCTCGGCTGTCTGCACCCGCGCCACGAGGACGGTCAGGGCGAGCACCAGCATGAGTGACGTCGTGCGTCGTACGGTCATGGACTACCTCCGGGGTTATCGATGTCGACGAAGTATAGCGGTATGGAAGAGTCTGCGCCGACCCGTGGCCGTTCGGCGGATCGCAACGCGCGCGCCTTCGAGGACACCTTCGCCCGCCTCGGCATCACCAACGACGACGTCCTCCGCCCCAGCCAGAAACGACACACAGAGCGCGGCACGGTTGTACGCGCATCGGGCTCGCGCTGATTCGAGGCAGCACGATGGCACGGAGCCGCAACCCAGCCTGAAAGCCTGGCGGGTCGCCGTTTAGAAACAGCACGGCCTTCTCGCCGGCCGGTCCTGTCGTGTGGTGGAACTCCGCCTCGAGGCGGCTGTAGAGCGGCACGTCGGTTCGCTCCACTTTGGCGGTCGCATAGACGCCGAAGGCGCGCGGAGCATCGCTCGCGTCGATCAGCACGTAATCGTCTCCCGCGAAATGCATGCCGGCCGCGAGGCCGGCGAGCGCCGTGCTCGACTTCCCCGAGCCGCCGCGCCCCGCGAGCAGCACGCCTCCGCGGGCTGTACCGATGACCGCCCCGTGGATCAGGCTTCGGCCCCTCGACGCCATCAGCCAGTGAATCAGATTGCGCATGGGGGCTGCCTGTTCCGGGGAGGGCACCGTGGCGGCATCCGGAACCTGGGTCAGAGCCTGCCGGCGGTCCAGGTCCACGATGGTCAGGATGTTTTCACGCAGCTGGTGCCCGACGCGGATGCCGCGGCCGAGCCACACTCGTCGGACGGGATCGGGCTGGACCCGCTCGAGACCTTGGGGGGAACGTGGAGAAAGCTGTCGGGCGTCATTGAAGGATGGCGGACACACGCGCATTCCGTCTCGGTGGCTATCCAGGCAGAAGACACGGAACGAGTCCGGTCGTGGAGGCTGCGTCGCGGGCCGCATGCCGGGTCCGAAACCGCGCCGGATCAATCGGCTGAAGTGGGGTGACCGTGTCGAGAAGGACCACGTCGTGCCCCCGACATCCCAGATATGGTGTCTGCCCTCTGTCGTGATGTGTCCGACCCCGGGAACCGCATCGAACGCGGCATCGACAAAGGCCCTCAGGCTGGCGCCGGCCTGGGCGGCAGGTGTGGCGCCAATCGCGCCGGACGTCATTTCTGATCGGACTCGGCGGGGCGGCCGGCCTCATCGACCTCGTGGATCGGGTCAACCAGCAAGAAATCCTGCATGTCGGTGTGAACCTCCAGGGCTGGAGCCACGAAGGGAGGCGAGGCCGGCGGGTGCGCCGCACCAGGCGACGTCGCCTGCGACCCGGTGTCCCTCGGATTCACCGCCTCGAGGTCCCCGGCGGTCTTGAGCACCAGACCTTCCGAGAGCAGCCGGGCCAGCGTCGCCTCAACGGCTTCCCGTATGGTCTCCCCCTCGCCCGAGTATCGTCCAGCCATGTCCGCCGTGACACTCGGCACGCTGACGGAGCCGCGCAACAGCAGGCTCCACAGCGCTGAGCCGGTGTCGTTCAGGCTGTAGTAGGCGCCCGTGTTCAGATTGATGATGACCGCTTCGCCCTCGATCACATCCGACACGACATTGGCCCTGTCAATAGTGTATGACGGTGGCATGTTCATGTGCTCCGGGAGGATTGTCTCATGATTCCTCTCGGCGCTCAGGCTATGGACCCTACCCCATGGGAGGGTGGACGAGGTCGAGTATCCCGATGTTGACGAGGCTCGTCGTCTCAGCCGCTCTCGGCGCTCGCGGCGATTTACGTACCGGGCGCGTCGCGCCACCCGGGTCGCCTAATCTACGACTGGAGCCCGTTGAGCCACCACCGTCCCGCGCCTATGAGGGCCCGAATCTCACCCCGATGCTGAAGCTCGCACCGTCCAGGCTGTTGCCAGGGGCGAAGTCGCCGCTGGTAGCCCGGTAGCCGACACCGGCGTTCACGCCCAGCCAGTCGGTGACACGAGTCAACAGGCTGATGTGAGGTTCCGCGACCACAACCTCGTCGTAGTACCGCCCGAACCCGCGGCCGAACCCGCGGCCGAACCCGCGGCCGAATCCTCGCCCGAACCTGCGGCCGAAGCGCGCGGGAACGTCAACGACCTCCGTGTCGAATATGTCCCCGAAGTCCGCGTCTCTCGTCGCTGAACCGACCCCGACCAGCGCCCGCAATGCCAGATCGAAACGGCCGCCGGTCTTGGTCGACCACTCGATGAGTGGGCCGAAGTAGCGGAGGTCCGTGCGGTCGCCCTCGAGCCAGTAGGCCCCGGCTCCGACCAGCAGACGGCGGTCAATCAGATACCCGCCGTACACGCCCGCCACCGTGCTCACCTCGTCGTCGACCTCCGTAATCCGGAAATCCGGTCCAACGATCCATCCGTTGTCGATCTCTTCCACGGTGAAGCTGCGCGGGGCGTCCGGCGGCTGGGCCGCGGCCGGTGCCACGACCCCAGCCGCCAGGACGGCCACGGCGAGGATCCGGATGCGCGTCGCCTGGAACGCCGCCATCATTCATCCTCCTCGTTTCGGGGAAGGCTCACGTTGACCGCGGTTGTCTCGCCTGGGCGCACCTGCACGTCCGTGATGTAGCGTTCATACCCCTGTCGGCTGACTTCGATGCGATGCTGTCCGGGGCCGAGTTCCAGCTCGAGGCGGGCGGAGTCGGGACTGCGCCATTCCTCGCCGTCAACCAGAATGACCGCGTCGGTCGGTTGAACCCGGATGGCCAGGCGGCCAAAGTCCGTCATGGCCGGTTGGGCGGGCGGCGCGCCCCGATCCCCAGAGAACGCTGGGTCGCCGGCCTGGCCGGCAGGTTGCGGTGGCTCGGCCGGGGGCGTCGGCGGCGGCGCCGTCGTCTCACCCGGTCCCAGCGGCTCCATGTCGTGCTCGATGCGATAGGTCGACCCTGCGGTCAGATACATCTGCTCCTGGATGCTTCGGAAACCCTCGAGACGCAGTTCCACGTCATGCTGACCCGCCGGCAGATGCAGCCGCTGGAAGAACCCGTCGTAGCTGTCCACGATTCCGGCGTAGTAGCCGTCGACGTACACCTCGGTGGCTTCGGGTTTGACCTGGAGGCGCAGCGAGCCACGGTCGTACCCGCCGTAGGCCCCGTAGTAGGGATAGCCTCCCCACCCACCGTAGCCGTAGGGGCCGTAGCCATAGCCGCCGTAGGCTCCGTAGAAATACGGCCGGTAGAGATATGGCCTGTATCCGTAGCCAGGTCCAAACCGGGCACTCGTGCGCAGGACCGGACGCGCGCCCGGTGCACGGCGGACGGCGCGTCGTCGTTGGGCGTCGGCTTCGGTCGGCCACGTAAACAGTACGAGGGCGGCCAGGACACACGCCCACGTCGTCGATCGCTTAAGCATAGACACCGGTCTCTCCTCTCCCCAGGCGCGGGTGCTCTTCTGCGTTGCAAGGGGTGTTCCATCTTGGTGGCCGGGCACCTTGAGCGACAGCCATTCGGGTGCGGCCAGCCCCGCGCAGTCTTTTTGCCCGCATCCTCCTGTCTGACCCGCCCGGCGGCTGGGTGCCTCCGCACCGTCGTGGTCGCCAGCGCTGTCCCCTTCGGCAGGCGGTTGTCCACTCCGGGCCACACGCGACGGGACGCAGCGCGGGCTCATAGGTCATCGGTCATCGGTCATGGTCCGATGGTCCCATGGGCCTCCAGGCTCATCTGCCGCTACCATGACCAGAGCGCGTCGACCGCGCGGTGGAGGGCACAGGTATGAACGGTCCCGGTCGTGGAGGGTCTCGCTGGTTCGGCCCTCCTCTCGTGCTCAGCGTCACTTTCGTCATGGTCATGGTCACCATGCCTGCGACCGCGTCGGCGCAGTTGGCGTGCGACCCCTGCACAGTGGGGCTGGTGTTTGACGGTCCGTGGGAGCGCAATGCGGAGGTCCGGGGCATCTTCGAGCGGGAGGTGCTCGACCTGGTGCCCCTCCGGTTCGGCGGTGGTCCGATGTATGAGCCGATGGCGATCGCGACCATTCTCGGGCTAATATTCGCCACCCTCCTGACGCTCGGGGTCGTGCCTGTTCTGTACTCACTGTTCTTCCGTGTGAGCTTCAAGGAGTTGGTGTCCTGACCGGCGCGACAACAGTGGAAGTTCCCGTTGGCGGCGTGTGGCGCACGGTGGCTGGGGTGCTGATTGTCGGTATGTTGCTGATATCGATCGCCAGCACCCTGTGGCCGGTCGTGCCAGCGGCCGCGGCACCCTTCTTGGCGTGGGGCGCCCTGGCGCTCCTGTGGCCACGTCTCGGTGGACAGCAGCGCGTTCAAGCGGTGACGTTGTCCTCAATCGGCATCGCGGCCCTGTTCTGGGGTGTCGGCCACGGGGCGGCGCTGAGCGTCGAGAGCGTACTGGGACAGAACCAGTCCATCCTGTCGATGCTGGCCTCCATCACGCTGCTTCGCGTGTTGAACCCGCCCGTGAGAGACAACGAGCCGGAGCTGCCGCGCGGACGCGGTACCTACCTGCGGAGCATGGTGGGCGTGCACGCCTTCGGTGCGGTGATCAACATCTCTGCGTTGATCATCATGGCGGACCGACTCGCCCGCGCCGCCCCTCTGAAGATGAATCAGGGCCAGCTCCTCAGTCGCGCGTTCACCGCAGTGGCGTTCTACTCGCCGTTCATCGGTGGGGTCGCGCTGGCACTGGCCTACACACCCGGCTCCAGCCCCTTGTTGTTGACGCTCTTCGGATTTCCGTTGTCGCTGGCCGCCCTGGCTCTGCTCGCCTGGTACGGGCTGAGCGGGCGGGTTGACGACGTCGACAACTTCCGCGGTTACCCGGTGCATCTCGAGAACCTGTGGCTGCCGATGGTACTCGCAACCGTCGTCCTGCTGGGGTACGTCGTGACGGCCGAATACTCGGTGCTGACGTTGATTACGATGCTGACGCCGGTGGTCGCGGCGGTGGCGCTACTCGCCCAGGGCGGCGTGCCGCGTCTGCGTCGGTCGTTCTCCGACTATGTGTTCACTCGCTTGCCGGAGATGGGCGGCGAACTCGCGCTGTTTCTTGGTGCCGGTGTGTTGGGGGCGGGGTTGGTGGCGGTATTCGCCGCAGCCGACGGCTGGACACCGTTCGAGCGGTTCGATGCGTTCAATGCGAGCCTGTTGCTGCTGGCGTTCGTGCTGACCTCGCTGATCTGTATTCACCCGGTGGTCATTGTCAGCGTCGCGGTGCCGCTGGTGCGCGCGGTGAGCCCCGACCCGACCTTTCTCGCCCTGTCTCTGGCGATGGGCTGGGGCCTGGGCTGCGCCGTCAATCCGATGTCTGGGACCAACCTGATTCTCAGTAGCCGGTACGGTGTCAGTAACTGGGCGATCGGGCGAAGCAATGTGCCTTTCTGCGCGACGCTGTACGTCCTTGCGGTCGGGCTGTTGTTCCTCTACGAGCGCACCGTCATCTGATCGGGTCCTTACTCCAGGGGGGCAAGGTCTCCGAGCAGCGTGGGGATCAGCTCCGAGACGGTGGGATGGATATGTACCGCTCGCTGAATGACCGTGTATGGCGCCTTCGCGTACATGATGTCGAGCATGCAGTGGACGACCTCGTCGCCGCCGACACCGAGGATGGCGGCGCCGAGGATACGTTTCGTCTCCGCGTCGACGAGGACTTTCATGAAGCCCTGCGTTTCGCCCTTCTCGACGGCGCGACCGACCCGCGTCATCGGTCTGGTGGCGACCAGGGCCGGCCGGCCAGACGCGCGAACTTGGGCCTCGGTCATGCCGACCCGCCCGAGCGGTGGGTCGATGTAGAGGCCGTAACACTCGATGCGGTCCGTCACCCGCCGCGAGTCTCCGTGCAGCAGGTTGGCCGCCACGATCACGAAATGTCGTGGCGGCTCAAGCCAGCCGCCTGACGGGCACCGCCGGCCCGTAGGGTCCGGCGACGGATCAAACAACCTGCAGCTCTTCGCCGCGCGTCGTGTCGGGGTCGCGGGTCCGCCGCGAACTAGTGGGCGCTCGCGTCAGGCGGCGCGGTCTCGCGACGGGCGCCGCGCTGCTGGCGCGCGAACGCGCGGAGGTCGGCGACGTGGTCGAATTCGTCCACGATCTCTCGGCCGAGAATCTCTTCCAGCACATCCTCCAACGTGACGATGCCGCTGACGGTGCCGAACTCGTCCGTCACCACCATCAGGTGTTGGCGTTGCTCGCGGAAGGCGCGGAGGAGCTTGTCCAGCTTGGCACCCTCGACCACGAAGTGCACCGGTCGCATCAGCTCATCGAGGGTGGTGTCGAACTCGTCCCTGGCCGCGGCCTGCAAGATGTCACGGCGGTGGACGATGCCGACGACGTCGTCCAGGTCGTCGTCGTAGACCGGCACGCGGCTGTGTCGCAACAGCTGATCGTTGGCGGCGGCGTCGACGAGACTCGTGGTGGTTGGCAGCGCAAACAGGACGGTCCGCGGGGTCATGACCTGTGCCGCGGTCTTGGCTTCCAGCGACAGCACATTACTGATGATGTCGGCCTCGTGCGGCTTCAGGTCGCCGGACCGCAGTCCCTGTCGCACCATGAGCAGCAGGTCCTCGTCGGAGACCCCCTCGACCCGGTGACCGGAGGCGACCAGGCGGGTGACCCCTCGGCTGAGCCAGATGATCGGTGTGAACACCAGAACGAGGATCTCGATCGGCCTGGCGACGGGGCCCGCCAGGCGCCGCGCGTAGACCACACCCGCGGTCTTGGGGATGATCTCGGAGAACAGCAGGATCGTCAGGGTGAACGCGGCGGTGAAATAGCCGATCGACACCGAACCCAGGACGCGGGCGGCGATGGCGCCGGCCAGCGCGGCGCCGCCCGTATTGGCTAGGGTGTTCAGCGAGAGGATCGCCGCGATGGGTCGGTCGACGTGGGAACGCAACCGACGGAGAATGGCGCCGCTGGGCCGTCCGGCCCGTTCGAGGGCGTCAATCTCGGCGAGCGGCGCAGAGTACAGCACCGCCTCGAACAGCGAACACGCGCCCGAGGTCAGCACGACGAGCCCGACAACGACAGTGAGTTCGAGCATGACCGTATGGTCTGGCCTCTGCCCTACTCGATGCAACCCGCCGGGTCGGGTGGGGCCGGGACGCGGCCCCACCCGACCGAACGGCTTACCTCGGTCCTTCGAGATACCGCATCAACTCGCTGTCGGTCCCCAGGATGAAGAACGTATCGCTATCCATCGTCTTCTCGTAGGTTTCCAGTGACTTCGTAAACGCATAGAAGCCAGCGTCGCTGCCATACGCGTCCGCATAGACCTGCGTGGCCTCCGCGTCAGCGGTGCCGCGCAGTTCTTCGGCCGATCGGAACGCTTCGGACTGAATTCGCGCCAGATCTCGTTCCCGTTCACCCTGGATACGCGCCGATTCACCCTGTCCCTCGGACCGGAACTCTGAGGCAATCCGCTGGCGCTCGGCGATCATGCGAGCGAACACGTCCTCTTGCACTTCCGCCACGTAGTTGATCCGCTTGAACTGCAGGTCCAGCAGCTCGATACCCAGATCGCCGACGGCCGAGGCCGCCGCCGCCAGGATCTCCTGCGTGATCTGTTCGCGTCCGATACTGATCGGCACCAGCACCTCGGCCTCCTCCAGACCGGTCGTGGCGGTGTCGAGCGGCTCCCGGTTGCTAGTGCGGACGATTTCGATCAGGTCGTGGCGGGCCACGGCGTTCCGCGTTTCGCCGTCCAGAATGTCGTCGAGCCGCGACTGGGCTCCTCGCTCATCCCGAAGCCGCTGGAAGAACAGCAACGGGTCAGTGATACGCCACCGTGCGTAGGTGTCGACCCAGATGAACCGCCGGTCCCGCGTCGGCACCTGGTTCCGGAACCCGTCCCACTCCAGGAACCGACGTTCGAACAGGTTGGCTGTCTGGACGAACGGCAGCTTGAAATGGAGTCCCGGCTCGGTGACGGGCTCACCCACGGGTTCACCGAACTGCGTGATGATGGCCTGGTCGACCTCACTGACGGTGTACACGGAGTCGCCGAGCACGAACAGGACGATCAGCAAGAGCACGATCAGGACTGGTTGAGTGCGGTTCACTGACCACCTCCTGTCTGCTGGGCGCCGCCGGTCAGGGCGCTGGTGACGGCGCGGGCTCCACCGTCAAGGGAGAGCAGCGGCAGCACACCGTTCGCCCCCTCGGCGACGAAGACCTTCCGCCCCACCGCCGGCAGGATCCGTTGCATCGTTTCCAGATACAGCCGCTGCCGGGTGATGTTCGGCGACTGGCGGTAGGCGGCCTCCACCGCGGAGAATCGTGATGCCTCACCCTGAGCACGATTGACGCGGTCCAGCGCGTAGCCCTCAGCCTGCAAAATCGTCTGTTCCGCCTCGCCGCGGGCGCGCGGGATCACGGCGTTGTATTCGGCCAGGGCCTCGTTGATCAGGCGGTCGCGCTGCTGTTGGGCCTGACTGACCTCGTCCCACGACGGTTTCACCGGGTCCGGTGGGTTGACATCCTGGAGCACGACCTGGTCGATGGCGATCCCCATCTGGTACTGGTTCGCCATCTCTTGCAACCGGGTCTCGACGGCCGCCTCGATCTCCTGGCGTCCCACGGTCACGACCTCGGTCACGGTGCGGTCGCCGACGGTCTCCCGCATGACCGCTTCGGTCATCGCCCGGAACGTGGCTTCGAGGCCTCGAACCCGGAAGAGGTACTCGTAGGGATCGGACACCCGGTACTGCACGATCCACTCGACCACCGCCACGTTGAGGTCCCCCGTCAGCATCACCGACTCTTCTCCGAGTTGTCCGTCCCGGCCGGCGTATTCAGTACGCACGCCGGCCTCTGTGGTCCGGAACCCGAACTCCTGCTTGAGCTGTCGCTGAACCGGGACCCGCAGCATGTCCTCGACGAATGGAACCTTGAAGTGCAACCCCGGGTCGGTCGTCCGCACGTATTTCCCGAAACGCAGCACCACACCCACTTCCTCAGGTTCTATCTGGTAGACGGCGCCGAGCAGCCCCACCAGCACGAACAGGGCCGCTACGCCTGCCACCGCGGTGCGCCAGGGAATTTTCGGTATCTTGAATTTGCTCACGTCAACGACGCGAAACTGGTCGTCCATGGTTTCTCCTTCTGTCAGTGGCTATGGCCATCATGGTTGTTGGCACAGGCGGGTGTCCTTTCCGCGTACCGCGTCCACCACGCGGACACCACACTTGTTACTGTAGCCGCAAACACGCGGACGGCGTTGTGGCGCGAGCCGCTCCTCGCGGTGCGGTGTCTGTGCTGATGTACTACGTCGGGCTCGCGTTGTTCATTCGCGGCACTGGCCGGTGCCGCGACATTTATTTCTTCGAGAACGCGGCCCAGTCGCGCGCGGTGCCTGGGGCACGGTCGCTGTGCTGCATGGCCTGCATCCAGCCTGGATATTCGCTTGGGAGGGCACTGACCGTGTTCAGGCGGTCAAGGTCATCGTCCGTGAGTGCGACGTCGATCGACCCCAGGTTGTCGTCGAGCTGGTCGAGTCGTTTGGCGCCGATGATCACGCTGGTCACGGCCGTCTGATGCAAGAGCCAGGCGAGCGCGATCTGGGCCACTGACACCTCGTGTGCGGTGGCGACGTCTCGCATGGCGTCGATGATGTCGTATCCCCGGTCCTTGTCCACCGGCGGGAAGTCGAATGCCACGCGCCGCGCGTTGGGATCCGACTCCGCGTGCCGGGTGAACTTGCCCGACAGGAACCCACCGGCGAGCGGGCTCCACGGGAGCACCGCGATCTGCTGGTCTTCGACCAGTGGGATGATTTCACGTTCCAACTCACGTCCCGCGATCGAGTAATACGACTGCGTGCTGATGAACTCCGCGAGTCCTCGCTGTCGGGAGACACCGAGTGCCTTCATGAGCTGCCACGCCGCCAGGTTCGAGCACCCGATGTAGCGCACCTTCCCCGCGCGCACGAGCGCATCGAGCGCGCCAAGCGTTTCCTCGATGTCGGTGACCGGGTCGTGGCCGTGGATCTGGTACAGGTCGATGTAATCGGTGCCCAGGCGTCGCAGACTGTCGTCGCACTGCTGCATGATGTGCACGCGCGACAGCCCGATCTCGTTCGGTCCATCCCCCATGCGCCCGCGGACCTTCGTGGCCACGATCGAATCACGGCGACGCGCACCCAGCGCCTTCCCGAGCATTTCCTCGGACGTACCGGTCGAGTAGACGTTGGCAGTGTCGAAAAAATTGATGCCGGCATCCAGCGATCGATGCACCAGGGCGTCGGCCTCGTCCTGTCCCAAGGTGCCGATCGCTTTGAACAGGCCAGTGCCGCCGAAGGTCATCGCACCAAGACACAACTCGGACACGTAGATGCCGGTAGTGGCAAGCCGCCGATACTTCATATTTACTGCTCTCCCCATTGCCGCATGATCCAGTCGCCCGCTGCGTCGAGCGGCGCCACCCCCATCCGGAAGTGCCCGACGCCATCGAGAGGCAGGAACGAGACGTTCTGGCCGCGTGTTTCCATCTCCTGCGCCAGTTCTTCAGCGGGTCCGAACGGTACCACTTCATCGTCGCGCGCGTGAATGATGAACACCGGCATGTCGCCGACCTTGGCGGCGTCGTCCTTGTTGGAGCGGGCCGCCATCGGGACCGCGGCGGTGAAGAGATCCGGGTGCCGCGACGCCATGTACCAGGTGCCCCGGCCGCCCATGCTGAAGCCGGTGACCAGAATCCGCTCCGTGTCGATCGTGGCGCGGCCCCTCACGTCCTCCACCAGAGCCATGACGGCGCGCTCGCTGGTGTCGTTGTCCCAGCCCCGGCCTGGTGCGTCCGGAGACACGATGATCGCGCCCCAGTCCTGCAGAGCCGGGGCGACGATGCCGCGCAAGAACTGCGCACCGTAGCCGGCACCGGTTGATCCTCCCGGGTGCAGCGCCAGTACCAACGGTCGCGGCTCGTCCGGGTTGAAGTCTCGAGGCACCCAGATGCCGAAGGTCACGGTCCCGACGCCGTCGACGTCGATCGAGGCGTTGCGGAGTCCCGGTTCCAGTTGTCCCAGGGGCGGTTGAACGAGTGTGCCGAGGAGCGCCGTCGTCAGAAGCCAGTGCATCGTGTCGTCTCCACATCAGACGGGGCTGCGCCCCGAACCCCACGCGACCGCTCCGCAGGGACCCCGAGTGGCCCACTCGGCTTTCCTCAGCCGGGGCTGCGCCCCGAACCCCCCGCGACCGCTCCGCGGGGACCCCGAGTGCCCCACTCCGCGGCCGCGGGGCGCGCATTATCGCGCGCCCTGGCAGTGTGTTCTGCCGCACTGTGTCACGTGGCCACGCCGGGGTCATTATAATCGTTGCACCTATGACCGTTCGTACACGTTTCGCGCCAAGTCCTACGGGCTATCTCCATATTGGTGGGGCCCGCACGGCGCTGTTCAACTGGCTGTT
>CALBET010000912.1 GCA_937888665.1 uncultured Acidobacteriota bacterium | reverse complement strand
TATCTCGACCGGCCGGAGGACTTTCACCGAGCGTTGCTCGCGTTCCTCCAGGACCTGGACCGCTAGCGGGGGATCGGCTCAACGCGTGTGTCCCCCTTCACCAAGGACGACATGGATATTCAGTGGCCCAAGAAACAACGCGACCTGCACAACCATCACTTCGATTCCACCGTATGGGATGACGTCAGTTTTCGAGACGATGACATCGTGATCTCGACATACGCCAAGGCTGGCACCACCTGGACCCAGCAAATCGTCTCGCAGCTCATCTTCAACGGCGAAGAGGGCCTCGAGGTGGCCGAGATGTCGCCCTGGGTCGATCTGCGAGTGCCACCCAAAGAGGTAAAGCTGCCGCCGCTCGAAGCCCAGAAACACCGCCGCTTCATGAAGACGCACCTGCCGGTTGATGCGCTTGTTTTTTCTCCGAAGGCCAGGTATCTCTACATCGGGCGGGATGGACGCGATGTGGTGTGGAGCATGTACAACCATCACGTCAATGCCAATGAGAAATGGTACGGCGCCCTCAATGAGACACCTGGCCGCGTCGGCCCTCCGATCGAGAGGCCGCCGGCGGACGTGCGTCAGTATTTTGTGGACTGGCTGGACAAAGACGGGCATCCCTTCTGGCCCTTTTGGGACAACGCGCGAAGTTGGTGGGCCATTCGCGACCTGCCGAACGTGAAGTTCATCCACTTTGAGTGTCTCAAGCGGGACATGCCGGGGGAAATCCGCGGGATCGCGGAATTCCTGGGTATCCCGATCGACGAGTCGAAGTGGGACACCATCCTCGAACATTGCAGCTTCGACTACATGAAACAGCACGCGACCAAGAGCGTCCCGCTGGGCGGCGCGTTCTGGGACGCCGGGGCTCAGGTGTTCATCAACAAGGGCGTCAACGGTCGATGGAGAGATGTGCTCTCCGATGAGGACAGCAGGCGCTATGAGAACATGGCGGTCGAAGAGCTCGGTCCCGACTGTGCTCGCTGGTTCAAGACCGGTGAAGGCATCTAGCGTCCTGGACCAGTGGTTCGCGCCATGATGGATCCGCTCCCATGGCTCGCCGCCGCCGGTATCGTAACGCTCGGTGCGTTTGTACAAAGCGCTTCTGGCTTCGGGCTCGCCATTGTCTCGATTCCGCTGCTGACCCTCGCCGGGCTCCGTCTACCCGAGGCGGTCGCGATGGTGATCGGTGCCGCCACTGTTCAGGCCGTTCTCGGCTTGCGATCGATCCGGTCGACTTTTCAGCCTGCGCACACGCTACCGGTGGTGGCAGGACAGTGGGTCGGGACGCCGTTGGGGGTGTTTCTCCTGGTGACGTTGCTGGAGAACGGGCCTGATCTGGCGCGTCAGGCGGTCGGTGGTGTCGTGATTCTCGTCAACACCCTGCACCTGACGCTACGCCCGAAACCGCGCCAGCAGCTGCACCCGCTGTTCGGTCCCCTTGCAGGCCTCGGCGCCGGTCTCCTCGGCGGCCTCGTCGGCATGGGTGGTCCACCGCTCGTGTTCTTCGCCATGGCCCACACCTGGGATGGCAAGCGCTTCCGAGGTTTTTTGTGGTGGCAACTGGTCTGCAACGCACCGGTGGTGCTGACGGTGTATGCGCTGCAGTTCGGCGTCGACGTGTTGTGGTTTGCCCTGCAAGGCGCCCTGTGCGTCCCGGTGCTCTGGCTCGGTACCCGGGCTGGTCTCGCGCTCTCAGGTCGCTGGTCACGCGCTCAGATCATGGCGGTGGCCGCAGTGCTCTTGTACGCGGTGGGTCTCAACGGGTTGCTGGGGCCTCTCCTGTATTGAGTGTGGCGCATCGCACCCGACGCTTCCTCACGTGGGCGTCGGGGTCAGGTCGCCGCCGTCTTACTTCCGCCCTGGGTAGTGTCCCGTAGGACGATAGGCTGGATTAGCGGGAGGCGAACATTGACCAAATCTCTGCCACGGCCACGTGCACGCGCTCGCACCCATCGATGGCCGCTTTCGACCGACTTTGTTAGACGGATTGTAACGCGTTACGTCATGCGTTACACTGCGTCATGTGCCGATCGCGAGCTTCCGCCACAAAGGGCTTCAACGGTTTTTTGGCCGCGGCGACAAAGGCGGAATTCAGGCCCAACATGCGGATCGACTCCGGTTGATCCTTGGTCGCCTGAATGCCGCCTCGAATCCGCGCGACATGGCCTTGCCGGGCTTGGTCCTGCACGAGTTGCGCGGCCGTCGAAGGGGCACGTGGGCGGTTCGCGTCAGCGGCAATTGGCGTCTGACCTTTCGAATGCAGGACCGCGACGCGGTCGAAGTGGATTACGAGGATTATCACTGAGGCGGCCATGAAAATGCACAATCCCCCGCACCCCGGCGAGATCCTCAAGGAACTCTGCCTTGGCCCGCTCGGCCTCACCGTTACCGACGCCGCCAAGGCGCTGGGCATCAGCCGCAAGACCCTGTCGAGCATCGTGAACGGCCGGGCCGGCATCAGCCCCGAGATGGCTGTGCGGCTTTCTCTGGCCTTTGATACGACAGCAGAAAGCTGGTTGAATCAGCAGGTTCAGTACGACCTCTGGCACGCCGAGCGCAAGCGCACGACACTCCGGGTGCAGAAGTTGTCGGCAGCGTGATCTTCGGCTGATCATCTATTTCGGCTAGCGCTCGGCGTTCACCTGCGGCCGCGGTGGATCGAAGCGGCCGTCAGGTGCAACGCCTTGTTAGGCACCGTATCCCCGGTGTACGATGCTGTTCTGGCGGGACACCCCGATGCCGACACTGAAATCTGTCGTTCGCAGTGACCCTGAGATCCTCGGTGGAACCCCTGTGTTTGCCGGTACCCGGGTACCCCTCAAGAACCTGCTCGACTACCTTGCGGCCGGCGATAGTCTGGAGACCTTCCTGGACCACTTTCCCTCGGTGACCCGGGACCAGGCTGTTGCGGCGCTCGAATGTGCGAAGGATCTGCTGATCGCCCGTGCGCATCCTGCTCGATGAGTCTCTCCCACGCCCATTGGCTCGACTCTTGGCACCCCACTCCGTCCGGACGGTGCAGCAGATGGGTTGGTCCAGCCTGACGAACGGTGCGCTGCTGCGCCAAGCAGCTGACTCCTTCGACGTCCTCCTGACGGCTGACCAAGGCGTCGAGTTTCAGCAGAACCTCACGGAACTGCCCCTGTCTGTCGTGGTGCTGGTCGCTCCTGCCAACCGCATCGCGTTCCTGACGCCGCTGATTCCGGAACTACTGACCATTCTGGAGACTCTCCCCCCTCGGCAACTCGTCCGCGTAGGTGCCTAACGAACATTCGACGGACCAGGATATCGCGATACGGCCCGCAGGCCTGCGGCGTATCGGATATTGGGTGCGTCGGAACTCGCAGCGATTATAGGTGTGAACCGGCGGTGCGACCCGTGATATCCGATGGCGGATATCGCGAAATCGAGGGCTCTGGGTAGCACGGGGAGCGCGGCCTGGTGGGGAGGAGGGACGTGCCGAGAATGGGCGTGAAGATGGCTGGATTCGAGTCTGCCCTCCTGGGTCGGTGCCCACACACCACACACACCTGTGTTGTTTACTCTCCACCCCACGGAGGAGGCGCTGAGCGCAGCTCATGCCACCCCTGCCTGCCACGCCACCCTATTCTGTCGCGCTGAAATTGGTCCTCGAATGCGACGTATTGGTCGTGAAACTCAGGCTGAGGGGCGGCTGTCTGCCGTCAGCAGGGGCAAAGCCTCGCCCCTGCCGCCTTCGCCGATCTTGGCGGAGACCTCGTAGATGCCGAGGCGGGTGCCGGCGGTCAGAGGCATCAGTCCACGGGAACGAGACGTTCGAGCTCACTCCCACCGTCAGACCGACTCTCAAAGTAGAGCATGGCCCCGCCGTCTGGCGTCCACCCGCGCGGAACCATTCCCCGCTCTCCCGTCACCACGGTGTCACGCTCGCCGCTCCCGTCAGCCCTTCGACTGTATAGACCGAACGGAGGGCGGAAGAAGCCGAAGGAGACGCGAGCGCCATCCGGCGACCAGGCCGCATAGTGGCTCTCTCCGTCGTTCGTGAGGCGTGTCGACGTGCCCCGCTGGAGGTCATCGACCCAGACGTCCACGCCCAGACCGTCGGTCGAGGTTACTGTCGTGGCAAGCCGGGTGCCATCCGGTGAGAGGCGGGGGTACGCGTCGCCGGACACGTCCAGGGCGGATACGTCCCGTTTGCAAAGACCCGGCCGGACCGGCTCGCCGCCGGGGACCCTCGCTGTCCGTCGAGGAGCGGTACGGCACGCTCGAAGGCTACGGCTGTGTCGTCGAACGCGCCGCCGCCACCCTGGTCGCCGACCGGTTTCTCCTGGAAGACGATGCCGCGCGTCTGGTCGCGCAAGCGCGACAGAGGGATGTCCTGCCCTCGAACGCGGAGAGCTCGCCGGTCAATCGGGACATCGCCCGGGCGGTGTGCGCCGCCAACGCCCCGTAAACACCGCGGGTCTCACGGTGCCGGTACCCGTTCCAGAAGCTCGGTAAACCAGTTGAGCACCATCGTGATCTGCGGC
>CALBET010000911.1 GCA_937888665.1 uncultured Acidobacteriota bacterium | reverse complement strand
CAGGTCCACGGCGCTGATCGTCAAGAGGATGCCGTTCACCGGGCGCCGCTTGCGATACTTGCGAAGCAGCTCGAGGAACTCATCCCAACCGGCGCTGTCGGCCGCGACGTCAGAGTCCTGTGTCGTGTAGCGGCCTGCTGTGTCGAGGAAGACCGCGTCGTCGGTGAACCACCAGTCGCAGTCTCGGGTCCCGCCGACGCCCCCGATTGCCACACCGCCCGTCCGTTGTTTGACCGGGAACGTCAAACCGGAATTGAGCAGCGCCGTCGTTTTCCCGGACCCGGGCGCGCCGATGATCACGTACCAGGGAAGATCGTAAAGACTGTGGCCTGCGCGCCGCTGCTTCTTCAGGCCATCAATGGCGTCCTCGAAGCGTTCACGCAGTCGCAGGACCTCCGCGCTTGGTTGGGCCGACCCTCCCGGCGAGGCGACCACCGCGGCCATCAGCTGGTCGCTGGCACGATTGGCGCGGAGACGCTTGATGAGCAGGCGGATGAGCCACCCGGCGACCACCCCGACCATGAGCACCAACCGGGCGCTCACGGGTTGGAGTGGATGGTAGTCGCCGAACGCAAAATATGGCCCCGCGAACCAGATAAACAGGCCGAGGAGAACGAATCCCAGGACGATCAGGAACGTCCGAAGTTTCGAAGAGGAAAACATGTTCTGTGCCGTGGTCGGTGGATAGCTGGGAAGAGGTCCGACTACGATCCAGTGTGGACGATTTCCACACGTCGATTACGGCCCCGGTTCTCCGGGAGCGACTCAGGAATATACCGCGGCTCCGACGAACCCGCTCCCCGGACGTCGACCCGGCCGGGATCATTGATGGTCGCCCGGACGATGGCGGCGACGCCACTGGCGCGCTCTCGCGACAATGCAAAATTGTCCTGATAACGGAGCGACCGTATCGCCTGGTCGTCGGTATGGCCCTCGATTCTGACGGTGCCCGGCACCTGGTTGAGCGCGTCGGTAATCCGGCGCAGCGTGTCCAGGTGCGCGGCGTTGAGGTTGGCGCTGGCTGACGCGAAGAGGTCGCGCGCCAACAATGTAACGCGCGTGGTCGCACCTTCTTCTTCGACCAGGAGTTCCCCGCGCGCCTCGTCAGCCGCCAACAGCTCCTTGAGTGTTGGCCCCGGGCGCGGGGCCGGCGGTTCGGGCCGCGTGAACACCTCGCCACCTACCCTCGCAAGTTCCGCATACACCGGCACGGCCAGGCGGCCAAGGCTCACATGATAGAAGACGAACACGAGCGCGAGCACCGTGGCGACAAACGCCCCCACCACCCACCACGGCACGTAGTGCAAGAGCGGATTCCGTCGGTTGTCAACACCTTGCCAGCGCAGCGCGAGCTGGGTCTGGACCGCGCCACGATGAGCCCGGATCTTGGCATGGAGGGCGCGTTGCACGTCGGCAACCTGAGCCTGGCCTCGGTCGAGCGTGTGGTACTTGCCAGCGAAGCCGAATGCCAGACAGAGGTAGTAGAGTTCCATCAGGTCGATGTGACGAGCGGGGTCGCGAGAAATGCCCTCCAACACCTCGAAGAATTTCACGCCACCGCTTGCTTCGCCATGCAACTCCACGAGCAGCGTCTGTTGCCCCCACTCGCCCTGTGCCCCCCACGGGGTGGACAATACCGCTTCGTCCATGCTGGCACAGAGTGCATAGCGTGCCGCGACCACAACCTCGTTGGCGCTGCCCTCCGCGCGTGCGCGCTCCTCGAACCGGCGGATTTCGTCTCGGGTCTGCTGACGAAGGCCCCTGACATCCGGACCCACCACGGAGCCACGCTGCCGACCTGCCAGCAGTAGCAAAGGGCTCGCGGCTTGCACCAGCGGGTTCAACCCGGCGCCGAGCAATCGGCGGGCCGCGTCTGGGATGAACTGAACCGGTGCGGATGCTGGGGCGACCGGGGTGGGTGGCGGCGAACCAAGCGAGGTCGCGGGCCTCCCGAGACCGGGACGGGGCCGCATCGTCAGGTCAGGCGCGAACGGGTCTTCCTCTTCCGGCATGGTCACGTCCGCGCTCAGCTACGTATGGCCCAGAACTCCAGGACCAGCCCCGGGAACTCGCCGGCTAGATGCATGGCCAGGGCGCCGGAGTGCTTGAGCTCGCCCCATGTCTTTCCGGACTGGTCGAGTTCAAAATAGACGAATCCGGCATGGAATGGAAGCTGGCGCGGGGCCACCGGTACCGCGCTGATCGCTACCCCGGGAAGCTGCAGGTTGACGAGGTTGCGAATATTCTCGGCCGGACCGATCTTGAGCTGGGCGGGAAACCGCCGACGGAGCTCTTCGGCCGGCAGATCCGCCCGGGCGGCCAGAATGAAGACGGCCGTGCCGTACAGGGTGGGATCGGGCACCTTGGCCACCCTGATGCCAAACTTCTTCTCTTCGAGTGGGATCGGAATCGCGACCTGTTCGATCACCGCGCCCAAAGAGGCACGCAGCGCGGTAATGACAGGCTCGAAGGTGGCACGGAGGCGATGGTGACGGTATTCGGCCAGTTTGGGTGGTCGTTT
>CALBET010000910.1 GCA_937888665.1 uncultured Acidobacteriota bacterium | reverse complement strand
GGTCACGGACACCAGCTAGATACGCACCGAGGTGCCGGCGCCGAAACTCCTCCGGGTCCCAGGCGTCGGACGACAGACGGTGACGTTGGGATGGACGAATGACGTAGACCTCAGCCCGCACCGGACCGCCAGCACTGGGGCCCGCTTCGACGTCAACCTTGAGCCCGAGGCGGTCGTACAGCGCGCCTTCGAACGTGTCCAGTCGGGCCAGCGACACGGCATCGACGTCGCGGTAGACGGCGCCCTCGGTGAGGGCGCCCGGGGTCGCGATGATGCCGGGGTACACCGTGTCTCGGACCCGGAATCGGGCATAGCCACGCAGCACCGCCGGCTGGAACCCGAACCGCCGACCCGTCACCGCCTCCATCACAGCCGGCTCCAAGAGAGTGCCGTAGGTGAAGACATGCATGGGTGATAGGGGTGTCGTTCGACTGCGCGCGGCCCGCGCCGGAGTCAGCGGCCCACTTGCCACAGCAGGAAACTGACGGTGTCGACCATCTGTTCGATCTGTTGGGAGACGGGCTGGCCACCGGAGTGGCCGGCGTCGGTGTGGTACCGCAGCAGCACCGGCGTCGTGTCTCCGTGCGTGGCCTGCATCAGGGCGGTCATCTTTCGGCCATGCAGCGGCGCGACCCGGGTGTCGCCGTCGCCGGTGACATACAGGGTCGCCGGGTAGTCAACGGTGGCGTCGACGTTGTGGTACGGCGAGTAGTTGTAGATGTAGGCGAACTGGTCGGGGTCTTCGCTTGAGCCGTACTCGGGCACCCAGAAGCTCGCGACCAGGAACTGGTGATACCGAACCATGTCGAGCAGCGGGTAGGTGCAGACGACGGCGGCGAACAGGTCGGGGCGCTGATTCGACACGGTGCCCACGAGGAGGCCCCCATTGCTGCCTCCCCGGATGGCGAGATGCTCGGGGCTGGTATATCCCTCGACGATCAAATGCTCGGCAGCCGCGATGAAATCGTCGAAGACGTTCTGCTTGCGTTCGAGCATGCCATCGCGATGCCACGTCTCCCCGAACTCGCCGCCACCCCGCAGGTTCGCTTCGGCGAACACCCCGCCGTTTTCGAGCCACACCGCCGCGAGCGACGAGAACGCGGGCGTCATGCTCAGGTTGAATCCGCCGTACCCGGTCAGCAGGGTCGGGTTGGTGCCGTCGAGCACGACATCGTCGCGATGCGTGACGAACATCGGCACCCGGGTGCCGTCTGTCGACTCGAACCAGGTCTGGGTGACGGTGTAGCGATCGGTCTCAATCGGCACCTCCACGTGTGCCCAGACGGTCTGGTCGCCGGTCGCCAGGTCATAGCGGTAGATGGTGTTGGGCCGGTGATAGGACTCGAACGTGAAGAACGCTTCGTCGCTCGTCCAACGGCCGGCGCCGCCACCGACCGTACCGATGGTGTCGAAGGCGATGTCGCGGACATGCGCACCGGACAGCTCGTGGATGGCCACTCGGGGTTGCACGTTCTGCAGGAACGACACCGCCAGGCGACCGCCCAGGCCTCGGGCATCCTGAATGACCACGTCATCACGCTCGGCGATGATCTCGGCCCACTGATCCGCTGCGGGATTGGCAGGGTCGGCGACCACGACGCGCTTGTTCGGCGCATCGAGATTGGTGGTGATGACCAGCGTGTCGCCGGCGAACTCGGCCCAGGACTCGCTCACGCCGTCCTGAATGACGGTCACGAACGGGGCGTCGGCGGTCAGGTCCTTGATGTGGATCTCGGTTGGACCGGACGATCCTTCGATGACGTGCACCAGCAGCCATCGACCGTCGTCCGAGAGCAGCGTGACCGGGATGTGTTGCAGCCCGTAGCCGTCGCCGAAGAGCTGCACGTCCGTGGCCGCATCCGTCCCGATGGCGTGATACATGACCCGAGGCGTGACGTCGCCGTAGCGCTCGTAGTAGAACCCGGTCTTGTCGGGGGTCAGATTCACCTGTCCGTAGCGGGCGGCCGGGAAATCGTCCGGGAGGTCCTCGCCGGTGTCGACATCGCGGAGACGAATCGAGACCTCGTCCACGCCGCCGGCCCGCACCGCATAGGCCACAAGCCGACCGTCCTGCGAAATGTCGGCTAGGCTGACGCTCACGGTGTGGCCAGGGCTCATCGGATGCGGGTCGATCAGCACCCGGTCCTCGGCCTCGAGCCCGTCGCGCACATAGACCACCGACAGGTCCTGGTCGGCCCGTCGCTTGCTGTAAAAGTAGCGCCCACCCCGCGCAGTGGGGAGCCCGATGGCGTCTACCTGCAGCACGCGCTCGGCAACTGACTCCAGTGCGTCGCGACCAGGCAGCGGCCTGAGCACGCTATCCGTGTACGCGTTCTGCTGGTCGATCCAGGCCCGGGTCTCCGGCGCATCCTGGTCTTCGAGCCAGCGATAGGGGTCCGAGACGTCGACGCCATGCAGGGTCTCGACGAGTGGCTCGGTTCGGGTGTCCGGCGGTGATGGCACGTCTATTCCTGGGCCCTCCGTCGCGCACGCACCCAGCGCAAGGGTGATGAACGTGGGTAGTGCACGAACGAGTGGGAGCGGTGAGGCGCGCGGCATCTAGTGTCCAGGCTCTACCGCCATCGCCGAGGCGGACCGTGGCCGCCCGCCGCCCGTCAGGACACCGGTCAGAAACCGACCAATCTCCTGCACCTCTTCCAGGCAGACCTGATGCGCCATCTCGTAGTCGTGCCAGTCCACACGATAGCCGGCGGCACGCAGAATGTCGGCCGTGTTCTGCCCGAGACGGTACGGCACGACGTTGTCGTGTGTGCCATGGGCAAGGAGGACGGCAATTTGGTGGTTGACCGCGCTCGCTTCCGTCGGCAACGTCTCGTGGAGCGGCAGATACCCGGACAGCGCCACGATTCCGCCGAGCGGGTCGGCGTGGCGTAACCCCGTGAACAGCGCCATGGCCGAACCCTGGGAGAACCCGGCCAGCACGATCTGCGAGGACGGGATCCCGCGGTCGACCTCGCGCGCGATGAGCGCCTCGACGAATGCGGCCGACCGGCGGATGCCGGTCTCGTCCTGTCCGCGCGCGTCCATGCTGACGATGTCGTACCAGGCACGCATGCGGGTACCCATGTTCACCGTCACCGGCATGATCGGCGCGTGCGGAAAGACGTAGCGAATCGCAATATCAGGCGAGATGCCTAGTTGTGGTGGCAGGGAGGCGAAGTCGTGCCCGTCAGCGCCCAACCCGTGGAGCCAGATGACGCACGCCTGTGCCGGCCGGTCCGGCTCCTGTTCAACTGTTTCGAGCAACGGTGTCGTCGAAGTCACGTGTGTCGTCCGTCCAGCTGGTGATGAATCGAGCTTGAGTGCGGCTCGACAAGGCGGGCGCGCGATCATGCGCCCCGCAGCCCCGGAGTGGGGCATTCAGGTAAAGAAAACGCGGCGGGAAACCCCGCCGCGTCTCTGGTGCCGATGCGCGGCCGATGTGTCGCTACTGCTGGTCCGCCAGCGACTTGAAATACTTCTCGATGAGGTCGCGGAATTCGGCTGGCGCCTCGTCGCCTCCGGCCAGATACAGGTCGTCGCTATCACCGTCAACCTCGCGACGGAGCCGATACTCGAATCGCTTCAACCCCTCGAGCACAAACGACTGGAGCCGAGCAATCTCTTCCGCGTCTCGATAGACGCGTGGGTCGTCGAGCTGCCGCATCGCCTGGATGACTTCGTTCAGGTCGCCGACCTCGCCGAAATTTTCGGCATTCAGGAGCCGTTGCAATTCCTGAGCCTCCGACCCGCGCTCCCGGAATTCGCGTTGCCACTGCCGCACGTCCTGCGGATCAAACG
>CALBET010000909.1 GCA_937888665.1 uncultured Acidobacteriota bacterium | reverse complement strand
CGTCGGTCGGAGTCCGAGGGAGACGCTCGTGCCCAGCGATCGGCCACGCGCGATGGCCCGTGTCGAGGCGGTGACCACCGGAGAGCCTGGTCCGCCCACGGAATACGAGCTGCTTCGACGAGACGGCACGACGATCCCGGTCCTCGCGAGCAGCCAGCGCATCGAACTGGACGGGCGTTCAGCGGTGCTGAGCGTGGTGCGTGACCTGACAGAGCAGCGTCAGCTCGAGGAGCAACTCCGTCAGGCCCAGCGTCTCGAGAGCGTCGGACAGCTGGCGGGCGGTGTGGCGCACAACTTCAACAACGCGCTAGCCGCCATTATTGGGTATTCGGATCTCATCGCCAGGCAGCTCGACCCCACCGATCCGGTGCTGTCCGATGTGAAGAAGGTGCTGGCCGTGGCTGAGCAGTCGGCGTCCCTGACCAGGCAACTGCTGACCTTCAGTCGGAAGGAGCGCATCACGCCGACCGTCTTCAATCTCAACGACGCGATCCAGGCCTCGAACATGCTGCTGGAGCCGCTGATGGGCGACGACGTACAGTTCCACATGCAGCTCGATCCGTCGCTTCGTCAGGTACGCGCGGACCGGCCGCAAATAGAGCAGATCATCATGAACCTCGCACTCAACGCGCGGGACGCGATGCCGGACGGGGGGACGCTTACGCTGGCAACCCAGGACGTCACGGTGAGTGAGGGCGAGGCACGCCTGCATCCCGACGCGCGGAGTGGTGGGTATTCGAAACTGTCGGTGACCGACACCGGCACCGGGATGGCGCGCGAGACCGTGGCGCGCATCTTCGAGCCGTTCTTCACGACGAAGGAGCCGGGGCAGGGTGTCGGTCTCGGGCTGTCGACGGTGCACGGCGCCGTGAAGCAGTCCGGCGGTTTCGTCACCGTGGCTACCGCGCTGGGACACGGGACCACGTTCGGTCTGTATCTGCCGGTGCATGAGGGGCCGGTCGTCCAACCCGGGGTCGGCGCGGACGCGGTCGCCCGGTGACCGAGACCGTCACCCGGGGTGGGCGGCGCCTCGTGATCGGCGTCATGGGGTCCGGTGACACGGGTCACGAGGACCTGGCGGCGCCGCTGGGTCGTTGGATCGCCCGCGAGGGCTACCACCTCTTGACCGGCGGGGGCGGCGGCGTGATGGCGGCGGTCAGTGAGGCCTTCCGTGGTGTGGCGGACCGGAGCGGTCTGGTCATCGGGGTGCTGCCTGGCGAGGAGGACCACCCTGTCTGCCGCCCACCGCCCGGGTATCCCAACTGCTGGGTCGAGCTGGCCGTCAGCACGCACCTGCCGCTGAGAGCCGCCCGTGGCACGTCGTCCATGTCACGGAACCACATCAACGTGCTGACCTCTGACGTCGTGATCGGGTTGCCTGGCGGTGAGGGGACCGCCAGCGAAATGGCGCTCGCCGTCCGGTACGCGCGACCCTGCATCGCCTTCCTCAGCCGCCCGGACCAGATGCCAGACTTTCCGGCCGAGGTGTCTCGCGTGACCGCGTTGGACGATGTGGTGACGTTCGTCCGGCGGATCAGTCGGCGAGCCGCTGGGTGACGGATACGAGCTGGACGCAGACCGTGAAGACGCGCATGGCCTGATCGAGATCGGACAGATCCGGGAACGTCGGCGCCAGCCGGATGTTGGTGTCGTCCGGGTCGCGCCGATATGGAAAGGTGGCTCCGGCGGGGGTCAGCTTCACGCCCGCGTCCTCGGCGAGACTGATGATCCGGCCGGCCAGCCCCGGGAGTGCGTCGAACGAAACGAAGTAGCCACCGCGGGGCGCACTCCACCGCCCCATGCCCTTCCCGTCGAGCGCCTCGGACAGGCGTCGTTGGACCAGGTCGAATTTCGGCCGCAGGATGGCCGCATGTTTCCGCATGTGCGCGCGGACGCCGTCCAGATCTCGCAAGAACCGCACATGGCGTAGCTGGGTGACCTTGTCTGGGCCAATCGTCAGCGCCTGGAGCCGCGAGCGAAAAGCGCCAAGGTTGACCGGCGAACCCGCCATGAACGAGATGCCCGCGCCCGCTCGTGTGACCTTCGACGTCGAGGCGAACAGCACGAGGCTATCGTCCGTGCCCTGCGCGCGGCAGGCGTCCATGATGTTCTCAAGCTGCGGCGGGGTGTCGTCCAGGTCGTGGACGGCGTAGGCGTTGTCGCACATGATCCGGAAGTGCGGGCCGGCAATGGTGCCCAGCCGACCGAGCCGTTCCACGGTCGAGTCCGAGTAGGTCTCCCCGCCGGGGTTCGAGTACTTCGGCACGCACCACAGACCCTTCACCGCCGGGTCGTCGCGAACCAGCGATTCGACCTGGTCCATGTCAGGCCCGTCCGCGGTCATCCGCACGTTCACCATCTCGATCCCCAGGTCTTCGAGGATCGAAAAATGGCGGTCGTATCCGGGGACTGGGCAGAGGAACCGCGTTGTGCCTCCGTCGCGCCAGGCTGAGCCGGAGCCGGCAGGGCCGTAGAGCCAGGCATTCAGCAGGTAGAGATACATCAACGTCAAGCTGCTGTTGCCGCCTGCGATGACTTCGTCTGGGCGAACGCCGAGCAACTCGGCTCCGAGAGCCCGCGCTTCCGCCAGACCGTCCAGCCCTCCGTAGTTGCGGGTATCAATACCGTCGGCAGCGATGAAGCCGCCAGACCCGCCGTCGCCAGTGTCTAGCGTATCGGACAGTGCCAGCTGGCTGGGACTGGGTTTGCCTCGCGTGAGGTCGAGCGCCAGGCCGGCCTCGCGAAACTGCCCGTATTGGTCATTCAGCTCACGCCCCAGCGCGAGTAACTCTTCCTTTGTGAGACGGTCCAGTGTCACGGTCACGTGAATCCTCCGTGCGACCAATGGTACTGCAGAGGCCTCAATCGGTGGCGGCCCGGCCGCGTGCCGTGATGATTCGGTCTTTTCGGTTTCTGCTAAGCTGACGCCGACAGTGGGTGCATTCCCCGTGGTGCGAAGCGCGACGGAGGGAGAGCGGACCGTGTGACCTATGACCCTGCTAGACGACATATCTCTGGACAACATTACTCCGGCCCGACTCTGGTCAGAGTTGGACCCCCCCACGCGCGTGCTCGCGGCCGAAGCGCTGTTTGAAGGCGATCCCGCGTTGCGGGGACTGGCCCACCAGGCGATTGCCGCCGCGCTGCGGTTCCGCGTCGCCGGGGTGCGTAAACTGTCGGTCGGCAAGCGCATCGACTATCTGGCGCGGGTGGTGCGGCCCGAGCACGAGTTGGCGTGCTCGCTCTTGATGGCGCTGCACCTCGGTCGTCGCCAGGCCTTGTTGCGCAGTTTTCTCGACCATCTCGAGATTCCGAACGAAGACGGATTGATCGACGCTGATCATGAGCTCGGCCCGGTCGACGCCGAGGCGCTTGCGCCCGCGGTGGCGGGGCTGCGCGAACGGTTCGAGGGCGCGCAGGTCGACCTGTATCTGGCGAGCTTGCTCGCGCTCGACCCGGACGTGTGGGGAGGATTGGCGCCCCTACTGCAAGCCGGCCCGGACTAGTCTCAGAGAGAGAAGAGTGCGAGGCACACCAGGGCGCGCGATAATGTGCGCCCCGCGCCCGCGTGCTTCGGGGCGTAGCCCCGTCTAAGAAATACATGGCTTGGGAACCCGGCGATCGGCTGACCCACCGGTTCAACCCCGACCTCGGGGCCGGTCTTGTGGAGACGGTGGAGCACCGCAAGGTCGTGGTGCGCTTTCCGGACACCGACACCGTGCTCACGCTGGCCGCGGACTCGGACGCGATCCGCCCGCTCCGGTTCCAGCCTGGCGCCCGGGCCGTACTGCTCTCCAACCTGGAACATGTCGTCGTCGACGGCGAGACCGAATCGGGACGGATCCGGCTGGTCGATGGTCGGGAGATCGACGCGGTCGATCTGTGGCCGGTCAAGATTGGCGATTCCCTCGCTGAGCGGCTGGCGCTGGGGGATGTCGACCCCGTAGAGGCGTTCGTCATGCGGCTGGACGCCCTGCATCTGGCCGCCATCCGCGAGCCGGACGGACTCGGTTCCTTCCTTGGCGGTCGTATCCGGCTGTTTCCGCATCAACTCCATGCCGC
>CALBET010000908.1 GCA_937888665.1 uncultured Acidobacteriota bacterium | reverse complement strand
ACGCTCATGTTCAGTCCGCTGTTGATGGCGGCCGAATGCACCAGCGGATTGAGTATGAGGTAGCCGACATCGGAAAAAATGGCGAGCCCGATGACGAAACCGCTCAGGGTCAGCGCGAGCGGCATGCGGGATTGGCCGACCCACGTGATCATCGACCCTGTGATTCGCTCGATGCCCCCGGTGTGTTTGAGCGCTTCGGCCAGAATCGAGCCGAGCACGATCACGACCGCGATGTCCTCGATGGTTCCGCCGAAGCCCTTCTCGAATGCGCCGATGAACGCCTCGCGGTCGAAACCCGGAAGCAACCCGAACAACACAATCGGCACGAGCAGTGCGATGAAGACGTGCCACTTGGACACCGTGATCAGCAGAAACAGAAGGGCCACGACGGCCACGAGGCCGCTAATTGCGATGAGTGCGCTTTCGGTAATCATGGTGGCGTCAGGAAGTTGGGCCGGCCGGTACCTCCGCGCGGCGTCGGGCGGTCAACACGATATTCTGGACTGCGGGGATGGTATATCAGTCCGTCCGTCCGCGGGCGCGCGTGGCCGAGGCGAGAGGGCGTGGCCTGAGCTGGTCGCGGTGTCGGTGGCAGAGCGCGCACGGGGTCAGGTCGTGTGGGCAGCACGAACGTGAAGAGAACGAGTCATCACGATGCATGGACCGGTGCGCACCTGGGAGCAGGCCTACCTGGCCGGAGCGGCGGTGGTGGGCGGCAAGGGATGGAACTTGAGCCGGCTCCATCGGTATGGCTTCGCGGTGCCCGCCGGGGGCGTGTTGGACGCGTCGGTGTATCGCGCGCAGATCGAGACAGCGGCGATCGCGGCCGGCCTTGCCGAGGTGCGAACGGTCGCGGCCGACGATGTCGCGACGACCCGTGTTCAACGGATGTTGGAGGCGGTGCGGGAGCAGGTGACGGGCCTGAGCCTCCCGGACGCCACACGCGAGGCCGTCGAACGGTTTCTACGAGACCACGGATTACACGAGCAGCGGGTTGCCGTCCGGTCGAGCGCGGTCGGCGAAGACGGCCAAGGCCTGGCGTTTGCCGGTATTCACGAGAGCGTTCTCAACGTGCGGGGGCCCGACGCGGTGTGCGCGGCGATTGTCCACTGCTTTGCGTCGCTGTGGAGGCCGCAGGCCCTGGCGTACCGGAGGCGCTTCAACGTGGGCGACCTGGACACGCCGTGCGCTGTCGTCATCTGTCGGATGGTGGGCGACGCCACGACCGGTCCTGTGGCAGCCGGCGTCGCGTTTTCGTGCGAGCCGGTGACCGGTCAGCGGGACGTGGTGACGATCAATTTGGCGCGGGGGCTTGGCGATGCGGTGGTGCGGGGTACGGTCCAGCCGCAGCAGTTTCAGGTTGGCAAGCCGCCGGACGCAGTGGTCGAACGAAAGGACCGCACCGGGGACGCCGCGATTCTCGACGACGATCAACTGTCGACGCTGGGTCGGCTCGTCATGCGGGTCCACTGGGCGCTGGGAGAGGGGCAAGACCCCCAGGACGTCGAGTGGGCCTTCGACGGCACCACGTTCTGGCTGCTGCAGGCCCGCCCCGTCACCCGCCTCCCTCGGTGGTCGTTCCCAGGGGTGCCGGCCGGACCGACAACCTGGTCCAACGCGAATATCGTCGACTCGTTTCCGAATCCGTTGACGACCATGACCTGGTCCGTCATGACGTCGACGGTGCAAGCCATTGTCTATGCCTCGCTTGAGGCGGTGGGCTACCCGCTTCCAGACGGGATGGAGGTGCTGCGCTGCTTCGGTGGACGCCCGTACTTCGATCTCGACAGCCTGCAATGGGGACTCTACGACGCGCTCGGCGTGCCGACGGCCGAGACCAACCGTTCACTGGGCGGGTTTCAGACCCAGATCGCCGTGCCGCGCGGCAACCCGATGCGTGGGCGCGCCGGTCTGGCGCGTACTCGTCGACGTCTGCGGCTGCTCCAACGGTTCCGGCGGCTCGTCAAGGAAGCGCCGGGCGACATCGAGGCGATGGTTGCCAGTGCCCGAGCGCTACGCGCCCGGGACCTCACGACGCTGAGCGATGGCGCACTGCTCGAAGAACTCCATCAGATACAGAAGGAAGGGCTGCGGTACCAGCCGACCCTCCAACTCGCGGCCGCCTACTACGGAGGCTGGATCACGGTGGCGCAGGACCTGCTGGAGCGAACGACCGGGGACCGGGAAGAGTCGCTGGTGAGCCGTATGCTGGCGGCGTCGGGCGACGTCGCCAGCGCCGAACAGGGCTACGGCCTGTACGAGCTGGCCCGGCTCGCGGAACGGGAGCCAGCCGCGATGCAGACCCTCGCGGCGGATGACCCGTTCGCCTGGCGCTCGCTGGCGGCGTCATCGCCGTTTCGGTCCGCGATGGAGCAGTATCTGCACCGATTTGGCCACCGCGCGGTGTTCGAAATGGAAATCGCGAGTACACGCTGGCACGAGGCGCCGACCTATCTGGTCAGTCAAATCCGGTTTCACGTTGATCACTCGGACATGCCGGACCCTCGCGCCCGGGCCGAAGCGGTTCGACACCGCGCGCAGACCGATCTGCGGAACGTGCCGTGGTACGTCCGTCCGCTTGTGCGATGGTTGGTGGACCGCTCTCGACACGGCGCCGGTTTGCGGGAGAACGCCAAATCGGGGATGGCGGCTGCGGTCTCGACGCTGCGTCAGGTCTGCCTTGAGCTCGGGCGCCGATGCGTCGACCGTGGACGGCTCGCCGCCCCCGACGACATTTTCCATCTTGGTTTCGGGGAGGTCGAGGCCTACCTGACTGGTGCCTGGGATGGCTCCGGAGCCGCCCTGCTCGTCAGAGACCGACAACAGAGACTGGCCCGGTATGCCTCGCAGAGGCTTCCGGGCGTCATATCGGGTGCAACCCAGACCCAGCCGGTTGCGGCCGCGGCAGGGGCCGATGGCGTGGGCCGAGAAACGGCGGCGGGCGACCGAGTCTGGGATGGCCTGGCGGCCGCGCCCGGCGCCGCGGTCGGGCCGGCGTGCGTCCTGTCGTCGCCGCATGACGCCGACCGGATGCGACGCGATGATGTGCTGGTCGCGCCGTCGACGGATCCCGGGTGGACGCCCCTGTTCTTACGCGCGTCGGCGATCGTGATGGAGACCGGGGGCTACCTGTCGCACGGCGCCGTGGTGGCGCGTGAGTTCGGGATTCCGGCCGTGGTCAACGTGCGCGGTGCCATGGGGCAGATCCGAGACGGTGACCGCCTGCGAGTCGATGGCGACAGCGGCGTCGTGACCCACCTGCGCTAGCCCGGTTGTGTCGACACCTTGCGCCGTGTGCGCGCTACTTTGCGCGCATCCGCGTGGTCGTCAACCGGGCAATCTCACGCTGCCATACTGCGGCCGCTCTCGGATACGGTCAGGAACTGAGGAGAACACAGATGCGGAGCGATGCAGTCCTCACGCGGCGCACCGGCCTCTCGCTTGTCGCACTCCTCGTCTGTGCCAGCGTCGACGCGCTGGCCCAGCCGGCCCCGCCGAACCCGTTGGGGCAACCATTGCTCGACGCCGCAGGTGTCGTCCGAGAAGACGCCTGCATACGCGTGCCGTTGCGCCCCGCGGCCGAGCGATACTCGGCCCGGCCCCGCAGAGGGTGCCATCTCAACCCCCGCCGAGGGGCTCGAGTTCGATCTGGTCTGGCTCCGTGGCGGGAGCGCGGCCGACTACCTGGGTCGGGATGTCGAGGGCAAGGCAGTGCTCATCCACGACATCCCCCGGCCAGGCACACTGCGCACTCGATTCGTGACGAGGATGCGGTCGCCCGGGCGATCGAGCGGGGCGCGGCCGCCGTCGGCATCGTCTACGGCATCTCGGACAACTTCGCCGTGTGGCAGCGCACGGGCGATCGGCCCGGGTTTAACGTCGGCTACGAGGACGGCATGCGGTTGCGCGATCTGCTCGGACTCGGTGAGCGGGTCACCGTGCGCCACACGATGGAGAGTGAGTTGCGGACCGGGCTCACCGCCGCGAGCGTCTGGGGCATCCAGCCGGGCGTGAGTGAGGAGGAAATTCTGATCATCGCGCACATGGACGGGTACGCGAAGATCATTGACGGCGTGGCGACGTTGTCACGAGCGCAACTCCAGCCAGCGACTGTCTCCTCAGCCACAGCGGGTCAGTGACCAACCGGCTCCGTGGATGCATCGGCCAGACGTCATGACACGAATCTGCGTTTTTACCGGATCGAGTCCGGGAGCGCTCAAGGCCTATGCGACCGCGACACGAGAACTCGCGCGCGTGCTGGTGTCCCGCGGGCAGACGCTGGTCTATGGCGGCGCGACGGTCGGCCTGATGGGCGTGTTGGCCGACACGGTGCTCCGCGAAGGCGGCGAGGTGATCGGCGTGATCCCCGCGCATCTGGAAGCCAAGGAAGTGGCGCATTACGGGCTGACCGACTTGCGCGTCGTCGACTCGATGCACGAGCGGAAGGCGCTGATGGCGGAACTTTCTGACGGCGTCATCGGGTTGCCCGGCGGACTGGGGACGTTGGAAGAGCTGTTCGAGATGCTGACCTGGGCGCAGCTCGGGCTTCACCAGAAGCCGTGTGGCGTGTTGAACGTCGAGGGCTATTTCGACCGGCTGCTGGACTTTCTGGACCACGCGGTCGGTCAGCGGTTCATGTCGGAGGCCCATCGCCGCTTGCTGCTGTCGGACGACGACCCGACGAGGTTGCTGGACCGCTTGGCGGACCACCGCGTCGCCCAGACGGGGAAGTGGCTCGACCGAGATTCGACCCAGACTTTCACCACGGGCTAGTCCCCTGCCGCCTTGGTTCGCGGTCTCCGATCGCGTATTCTGCCCACTCGAATCCCAGGAGGAGGGCTCTGAGCGTGATTGCGGTGCGATGGTTGACCAAGGGAATGACCGCGGCGTGTGCGTGCGCGATCGTGGGGCTGGCCGCCGAGTCAGCGGCACAGTCGGTCCGCGTCGAGCGCCTCTCGGATGGTCCCATCATCCGGCCAGATCTCCATCCCAGCATCGGGATGAACATCCAGGGGCCGTCGCTCATCAAGGTACCCGACTGGGTTGCTGATCCGCTTGGCGCCTACTACCTGTACTTCGCCGACCACAAGGGGCGGTACATCCGTCTGGCCTATGCCGACCACCTCGAGGGGCCCTGGAAGATTCACGCGCCCGGCAGCCTGCAGATCGCGGACTCGGCGTTTCTGACCGAACCACCCGTGATCTCCGATGAGGAGGTCGCGCGGCTGACCGCGGCGCGGCAGCGGAGCGGTGCGGCCGCGATCTCGCACGACGTGCGAACCGAAGCGACCACGCCGCACATCGCGTCGCCTGACGTCCATGTCGACGACGAGAACCACCGTATCGTCATGTATTTTCACGGGCTCGATGGCGTGAACCAGCAGGTCTCGCGCGCGGCGACGTCCCCCGACGGGATCAATTTCGTGGCCGGACCCGAGCGGCTGGGGCGGACCTACCTGCGGGCGTTTCAGTACGACGGCTATACCTACGCCCTGTCGATGCCCGGACAGTTCTACCGGTCGCGCACGCCGCTCGGCGGCTTCGAGGAAGGGCCGCGGTTGTTCAATTCCTACATGCGGCATTGCGCACTTCTGCTGCGGGGTACGACCCTCATGGTCTTCTGGACCCAGGTGGGCGACGTGCCGGAGCACGTCAAGGTGAGCACCATCGATCTGTCCGGCGACTGGATGAGTTGGTCAGAGACCCCGAGCATCGAGGTGTTGCGCCCGGAGCATGACTGGGAGGGGGCGGACGCCCCACTCGAGCCGTCGGTGCGGAGCACCGCCTACGGCCACGTCAACCAGCTCCGCGACCCGGCGATTTTCGAGGACGCCGAGAGCGGGCGTGTATTCCTGGCGTACGCGGTCGCGGGTGAGAGCGGCATCGCGATAGCCGAGGTACACCTGGATTAGCACGTGGGCGAGGGTGCGCGATTAGGGCTCAGACGGGGCTACGCCCCGAACCCCACGCGGCCGCTCCGCGGGGACCCCGAGGGCCCCACTCGGCTTTTCTCAGACGGGGCTGCGCCCCGAACCCCACGCGGCCGCTGCGCGGGGACCCCGGGTGCCCCACTCGGCTTTCCTCAGACGGGGCTGCGCCCCGAACCCGACGCGGCCGCTGCGCGGGGACCCCGGGTGCCCCACTCCGCGGCCGCGGGGCACGGATTGTCGCGCGCCTTGGCGTTGGTCGGTCGGCTGGGCTTTAATCGATCGTTAACAGCCCGTGGTAGAAGTCGCGCGTCGCACCGAGAGCGGCGCTGGACCGGTCG
>CALBET010000907.1 GCA_937888665.1 uncultured Acidobacteriota bacterium | reverse complement strand
GCCCTCGCCGCGCACGCCGCGCTCATCAACCAGTATTGCGTCACGTGCCACAACGAGGCCCGGCAGATTCCCGAGGCGCACCCGCTGCTGCTCGATCAGCTCGACCTGGAAGACGTCGCCGATAGCGCTGCGGCGTGGGAGCAGGTCGCGCGGAAGCTGCGCGCGGGCGCGATGCCGCCCCCCGGCCGACCGCGGCCAGAGTCTGCCGCCGCCACTGCCCTGGCGGCGTGGCTCGAGACGGCGCTCGACCGGGCGGCCGCGGTCCGGCCAGACCCTGGCCCGCAGCCGGCCGTCCGCCGCCTGACCCGCACCGAGTATGGCAACGCGGTGCGAGACCTCTTGGCGCTCGAAGCGCTGCCGAAGGAGCTCGATCTCGTGTCGCTCCTCCCGGCTGACAACACCGTCGGGTTCGACAACGTCGCCGAGCTCCTCTTCGTGACCCCCACCCTGCTGGAGGCCTACGTCACGGCCGCGCGCAAGATCAGCCGAATCGCCCTCGGTGATCCGGCCCAGCCGGTGATGGTCGATACCTATCCGCTGCCGCTCGAGATGCCGCAGGACGACCGCCTCGACGGCCTCCCGCTGGGCACCCGCGGCGGCATCGCGATCCGACGGTACTTCCCGCTCGACGGCGAGTACGAGATCGCGGTCGAGCTGACACGGCTCGGCCGCGACCCGGAGCAGCTCGAGATCGCGGTCGACGGTGAACGTGTCGATTTGGTCACGCTGGGCGTCCGGGGGGGCGACGGGGCGAGCTACGGCGTGGAGGGCGATCCGCTGCGGCGTCGCGTGAGGGTGGCGGCCGGCCCGCGGACGGTCGGCGTCACCTTCCTCAAGAAGACCGCGGCGGCGGCCGAAGCGCTGCTCAGCCCGTTCACCCGCGGCCGGGGGGGACAACCGGCGGTCGCAGCGGTCACCATCAGCGGGCCGTACGGCCAGACCGCCCCGGGCGACACCCCCAGCCGTCAGCGAATTTTGGTCTGCCGCCCGACCGCGTCAGCGTCAGACGGGCCCGGGTCGGACGACAGGGCGTGCGCCCGCCGTGTGTTGTCGACGCTGCTCCGGCGCGCCTACCGCCGGCCGGTCACCGACGCCGACCTGGCGCCGGTGCTGGCGTTCTATACCGAAGGCCGGGTCGAGGCCGGCTTCGAGCGCGGCCTCGAGCGCGCGCTCGAGCGCATCCTGATCAGCCCGGAGTTCCTGCTGCGGGTAGAGGCCGCCCGGGTGGACGCAGCGCCGGGCGAGGCGTACCCGGTCGCCGACCTCGAGCTGGCGACCCGGCTCTCGTTCTTTCTCTGGAGCAGCCTGCCGGACGACGAGCTGCGGGACCTAGCCGCGGCGGGGCGGCTGCGTGCGCCCGGGGTGCTCGACAGCCAGGTGACGCGGATGCTCGCCGATCCCCGGGCGGCATCGCTGGTGTCGAACTTCGTCGCGCAGTGGCTGTACCTCCGCGATCTTGAGGCGCGTCGGCCCAACGACCGGCTCTTCCCCGATTTCGACGACGGACTGCGGCGGGCGATGCTGCGCGAGACCGAGCTGGTGTTCGAGACGCTGGTGCGCGAAGACCGCAGCGTGGTCGAGCTGCTGACCTCGCGAGTGACCTTCGTGAACGAGCGGCTCGCGCGGCACTACGGCATCCCCAACGTGTATGGCAGCCATTTCCGTCGCGTGACGCTCGACGAGGACAGCGTCCGGGGCGGGCTGCTCGGGATGGGGAGCATCCTGACGTTGACCTCCTACGCCACGCGCACCTCACCGGTCGTCCGCGGCAAGTGGGTGCTCGAGAATATCCTGGGCGCACCTCCACCGCCGCCCCCGCCGAACGTGCCCGCGCTGGGCGACACCGGCGCCGACGGGCGGGTCCTTTCGATGCGCGACCGCATGGCGCAGCACCGGGCCAATCCAGTCTGCGCGAGCTGCCACGCCCGGATGGACCCGCTGGGTCTGGCTCTGGAGAACTTCGACGCGGTCGGCCGGTGGCGGACGCGAGACGAGTCGGGGCAGGCGATCGACGCCTCGGGCGCGCTGCCCGATGGCACCACCTTCGAGGGGCTGGCTGGCCTGCGGGCGATTCTGGAAGCCCGGCACGAGGCGTTCGTCACGACGCTCGCCGAGAAGCTGCTGATGTATGCGGTGGGCCGCGATCTCGGTCCCTTCGACCAGCCCACCGTCCGGCGCGTGGTCCGCGAGGCGGCGCGTCACGACTACCGCGTGTCGGCGATCATCCAGGCGATCGTCGAGAGCACGCCGTTCCAGATGAGGAGGTCGGAGTCATGATTGTGGTCAAGAAGGCGCTGCCCCGGCGGACCTTCCTGCGCGGCGCCGGCGCGATGCTCGCGCTGCCCTTGCTAGACGCGATGGTGCCGGCGCTCACCGCGCTGGCGCAGACGCCGGCCGCCCCGGTGCGGCGCCTCGGGTTTATCTACATCCCGAACGGCGTCATGCAGGCCAGGTGGACGCCGACCGGCGAGGGCACGCGCTTCGACCTGTCGCCGATTCTGGCGCCGCTCGAGCCGTTTCGCGACGACATCCTCGTCGTCAGCGGGCTCGCCCACCGACAGGCCGAGTCGTTCGGCGACGGCAACGCCGACCACCACCGCGCGACCGCGGCGTGGCTCAGCGGCGTGCATGCCTGGACCCGGAGCACCGGCCTCGAGATTCGGCTGAGCACGACCGCCGATCAGATCGCCGCCGCCACGCTCGGCCGCCAGACCCGGCTGCCGTCGCTTGAGCTGGCGCTCGAGAGCGCCACCTCGATCGCCTGCGACAGCGGCGCCGACTGCTTCTATTCGAACACCGTGTCGTGGCAGACCCCCACGACACCACTGCCCGCCGAGGTGCACCCGCGCGTGGTCTTCGAGCGGCTGTTCGGCGACGGCGGGAGCGCGGTCGAGCGGCAGGCGCAGGCGCGGCGGACCGCCAGCCTGCTGGACTCGGTCGTCGAGGAGGCGGCGCGCCTCCAGCGCCGTCTGGGCCCGAGCGACCGCAGTCGGCTGACCGAGTATCTCGACTCGGTCCGCGCCATCGAGGGGCGCATCCAACGATCCGATGCGACGGATCTGGAGATGGCGTTGGAGCTGCCCGAGCGGCCGACCGACATCCCGGGTAACTTCACGGAACACGCCCGGCTCATGTTCGATTTGCAGACGCTGGCCTACCAGGCGGACATCACCCGGGTGTTCACGCTGCTGGTCGGGCGCGAGCAGACCAACCGCACCTATCCGGAGATTGGCGTCCCCGACGGGCATCACGTCGTGTCGCACCATCAGCACGACCCCGTGCTGATGGCGAAGAAGGAGATGATCGACACCTATCACGTCGAGCTGCTTGGCTACTTCCTCGACCGCCTGCGGTCGACGCCGGACGGAGACGGCTCGCTGCTCGATCACGCGATGATTCTCTACGGCAGCGGGCTAGGTGACGGCGACCTTCATTCGCACGACGACTTGCCCGTGCTGGTCGCCGGGGGCGGGGCGGGGCGGCTCCAGGGTGGTCGCCATCTCAGGCTGCCAGAGACACCGATGACGAACCTGCTGGTCACGCTGCTGGCGAAGGCGGATGTGCCGATCGAGCAACAGCTCGGCGACAGCACGGGCGCGCTCGACGTCGAGCCGGCCGCAGGCGTCTAGTCAGCGTGGCTTCGACCGACACCTGGTCAACGTTCGTCGGGCAGAAAAGGAATCGATATGTCCGATCAGGGGATTCGTGACCACTTGGGGCACATGGTAGGTGGCGAAGGGGCTCATGCTGGCTTCGACAAGATTGTCGCCAACTTCCCGGTCGCACTTCGTGGCGTCGTCCCGGATGGCACCGCGCATTCGGCGTGGCAACTACTGGAGCATCTGCGTATCGCGCAATGGGACATCCTTGAGTTCAGCCGCGACGCCGAGCATCAGTCGCCGGAATTCCCCACGGGCTACTGGCCCGAATCCGCCCTCCCACCCAGTGAGGCTGCTTGGGACAACAGCATCGAGTCTTTCAAGGCGGACCGCCAGGAGATGGTCGCGCTTGTCGCAAACCCAGCGACTGATGTTTTCGCGACAATCCCCCACGGCACGGGCCAGACCGTGTTCAAGGAAGCCTACGTGGTAGCCAAACACAACTCGTACCACTTGGGCGAACTGGTGATGTTGAGAAGGCTCTTGGGAATCTGGTCAGAGTCCTAACAGCCCGTGGTAGAAGTCGCGCGTCGCACCGAGAGCGGCGCTGGACCGGT
>CALBET010000906.1 GCA_937888665.1 uncultured Acidobacteriota bacterium | reverse complement strand
CTCGGCGCTCTTTACCGCTCCGAGCCGGACCCCGGGCGAGAACGACCTGGACGCCGGTGGTCCGACCGTCACCACCCGGTTCACCGCCTTCTCGCCCCAGCTATCCTTCAACTTCGGCGATGGCAACGGCTGGAGCTATCTGAGCGGGGGGCTGGGCACATCGCGATTCTCCGTCTCGTCCGGGCAGCTGACCGTGCCGGAGCAGCGTCGCGCGGGCACCCTCAACTACGGGGGTGGCGCGCGGTGGTTCGTACGCCCAGGACTGGCGTTCTCGCTCGATCTGCGCCTGTTCGCGATCAGCCCGCTCCCGCAAACCGCGACGGAGCCCGGGTCGCCCCGCATGACCCGCCTGGCGCTCAACATGGGCGTGGCGTTCAAGTAGGGACCCGTAAGTCCGCGAGGGAGCGCGCCCCGCGCCCGCGGAGTGAGGCACTCGAGGGGCCCCGCGGAGCGGTCCCGTGGGGTGCGGGGCGCAGCCCCGTCCAAGGACTACCCCACAAGGTGCAAACGGAGAAACTCCACCGCCTCGCGCCAGGCCTGGTCGCTGGCGGCTCGGTTCGCCCCGTGCCGTCCTTCCTGGGCGCGCAAGAACCCGTGCCCCGCTCCCTCGAAGATCTCCGTGTCGTACTGCTTCCCGTAGCGAGCCGTTTCGCGCTCGGCCACCGAAATAGTGGCGTTCACCCGCTCATCGTCGCCACCGTACAACCCCAGCACCGGGGTGGCCAGCCGCTGGTAGTCGGCCGTCTCCACGGGCGAACTTCCATAGAACACCACCGCCGCCCCGAGCTTCGCATCCGCCAGCGCGTACGCAAAGCTGGCAGAACCTCCCCAGCAGAACCCAAGCGTCGCCACGGCCCCGGTGGTCTCGCCCAGCGTCGACGCATACGCGCGGACTGCCGCGAGCCGGTCATTGACGTCGTCGGGATCGAGCGCGCGGATCAACCGCACGACCTCATCGCGACTGGGCACTGCCGCCGTTCCCCCGCCATCGGGCCCCAGCCCGGATAACAGGTCAGGGGCCACCGCGACGAAGCCGTTCTCCGCGAGCCGGTCCGCCACGGCGCGCACCCAGTCTGTCAACCCGAAGATCTCGTGGATTACGAGCACAACGGGGGCGTCGACCGGCTCACGCGCGTCGGATTCGGGCCGCACGACCCAGGCGATCACCGGAGCATCGCTCCCCGGCCGATCCACCTCCACCCATTCGCCGCGGCGAGGCGATGCCGCCAGCGCGGCGGCGGCGCCCGCCTCCGACGGCGGCGCGGTGATCGGGTGCCTAGGCCTGGTCTGTTCCGCCGCCGGCACGCCCGGCACGGGACCGACGCAGCCGGAGAACAGCCACGACACCAACACCAGACGACCGACTCGCCACCGGTGCCGGGCGCTCATGCGAGGTCCCCGAGGGGATTCGAACGGATCATTTTTTCGGAGTTCTGAATTCGACCCACGGTCTGGCACGGGTCGATCACGGTCTTCCATCATAATGCGTTCATGACGCGGGAAACGCTGCTCGACTTTTTCGACGAGCGGCTGCGGTCCGACGCCGAGTTCTTCGTGCACGACGACGGATATCGGGTACGGCACTACAGCTACGACGACATACGAGGCTCTGCGCTCCGTTTCGCGGCCAGGCTGGCCGCGGCCGGCCTGGGTGCGGGAGACAAGATACTGTTCTGGGGGGAGAACCGCCCCGAGTGGATCATCGCCTTCTGGGGATGCCTGCTCCGCGGCGTCGTCGCGGTTCCGATCGACTACCGAACATCACCGGCTTTCCTGCACAAGGTTGCGCAATTGGTCAGCGCGCGGATCGTGCTCATCGGCGACGACGTGACCCTCGCTCCTGACTCGGGACTCGCTCCCTGGTCCCTGTCCGAGGTTGGCCTCAAGACCGCTGAGACCGACCGCTCGGCGGCGCCCCCCCCCACGGAGCATACGGCCGCCAGGGACGATGTCGCGGAGATCATCTTCACATCGGGAGCCACCTCCGAGCCGAAGGGGGTCGTCATTACCCACCGTAACGTGCTGGCGAACATCGTCCCGGTCGAGCGCGAGGTGCTGAAATACCGGATGTACGGACGCCCGTTCTTCCCCCTGCGATTCCTGAACCTGCTCCCGTTGAGCCACATGTTCGGGCAAGCGCTGTCCACCTTCATCCCGCCGATGCTTCCGGGTGTCTGCGTCTTCATGCACGGATACAGCCCGTCGGCCATCGTGCACCAGATCCAGAGCCGCCGGATCTCGGTGCTGGTCTGTGTGCCAAAGATTCTGGACGTGCTTCGCGGGCACATCATACGGCTCGTGCCGGAGGTCGCCGAAGCACCGCCGACCCAGGAACATGTGACCAGGCGCTGGTGGCGCTATCGCCGCATCCACCGGCTCTTCGGTCTGAAGTTTTGGTGCTTCATCGTCGGTGCCGCGCCGCTGGACCCCGACCTCGAGGCCTTCTGGTCGCGCCTTGGATTCCTCGTCGTCCAAGGATACGGGCTCACGGAAACGGCCCCGATCGTGACGCTGAACCACCCGTTCAAGACGCGTCGGGGTTCGGTGGGCACCCCGATCTCCGGGGTTCAGATCCGGATCGCCGACGACGGAGAGATTCTCGTCAAAGGCGACAATGTCACCACCGGCTACTACGGGGCCGACGGCGACACGGCCGCAGCGTTTGATGACGGCTGGTTTCATACGGGAGACATCGGCACACTCGATGACGAAGGACGGCTGCACGTGCATGGCCGAAAGAAGGAGGTCATCGTCACGCCGGAAGGGCTCAACGTATTTCCCGAGGACGTCGAACGGGTCGTCGACAGTCTGCCGGAAGTGACCGAGTCGGCCGTGGTCGGCCTCACGCGCGACAACGAGGAGCGAGTACATGCGGTGGTAGTGCTGGAGTCGCCGGCCGACCTCGTGGAACTGGCGCGGGCCGCCAACCGGCAGCTCGGCGACCACCAGCGCATCAGAGGCGTATTCATCTGGCCGGAGGCCCGCCTCCCGCGAACCGAGGGGACCAAGAAGCTCAAGCGTGGGGTGGTACGCGACTGGGCGGTGGAGGGCGCGGCCCCGGTTCCCACGAAGTCGGGCGACGGCGAGCGCAATCTGGCGTCCATCCTGGAACGTGTGGCCGGCGGGGCGGTCAACCGAGACACCCGGCTCGACGAACTGGGCCTGAGTTCACTTGAGCGGGTCGAGTTGATGATGGTGCTCGAGAGCGAACTCGACGCGACGCTCGACGAGAACGCGATGGAGCAGGCGGCAACGGTGGCGGACCTCGAAGCGCTGATCAGCGCGCCACCCTCCACGACGGGGTCCCGCGACTCGACCTTCGCCCTTCCCCGCTGGAGCCAATCACGGACCATGCGCGGCATCCGTCGCGCGTGTCTATCGGTCTGGCTCCTGCCGCTGACTCGCCTCTTCGCGTGGCTCCAGGTTGAGGGACTCGAACATGTGAGGGCGGTCGACGGGCCGGTGGTCTTCGCCGCCAACCATCAGAGCTTCATGGACACTCCGGTCATTCTGGCCGCGCTCCCGAGCAACGCGCGATACCGAGTGGTGACGGCGATGGCGAAAGAATTCTTCGCGCCGCACTTCCATCCGCAACAGCACCCCCGGGGCGCGCGCGTCACCAACGGGCTGAACTACTACCTGTCGACCGGGCTGTTCAACGCCTTCCCCCTGCCCCAGCGTGAAGCCGGCACGCGGCATGCGCTTCGGTACGCCGGTGAGTTGATCGGCGCCGGCAACTCCTTGATCATCTTTCCGGAGGGACGGCGCGTGTCGGGAGAGACCCTGGCCCCGTTCCACCCAGGAGCCGCCATGATTGCCTCGCGGCTGGGCGTGCCGGTCGTCCCCGTGCGTCTACGGGGCCTCGACGCAGTGTGGGGAGAGGGCCAACGCATGGCGCGCCCCGGCCGCGTCTCAGTCCGCTTCGGCCCCCATCAGAGACTCCACGGCAGCGACTACCGGACCATGGCAGGCGAGCTTGAGGCTGCGGTCCGGAGCCTGTGACGAGCGGCCCGCTTTTTGCAAAGTTGCCGCCAATATGCGAAACTCCCCTGCAGAGGAGATTATTTGGCGAAGGACGATCTGATAGACGTACAAGGCACGGTCTCGGCGGTACACAGCGGTGGGCTCTACCGGGTTCAGTGCGATGCCGGGCACGAAGTGCTCGCCCAACTCAGTGGTCGCATGCGGCGGTTTCGCATCAAGGTCGTCCCAGGCG